>NZ_JBFOCK010000066.1:0-168147 GCF_040907765.1 Aeromonas sp. s9 | reverse complement strand
GCCGTCGCTACACAACACCGCATCTGACGAGACAAGGGGTGTCAAAACAGCTATCACCGTCTCGGCATTCATTTTCTCCAACTGAAAATCCGCATGGTGACCAGCCCGGTCCTGAACCACCATCACCGGGATGTAATCCGGCCCTGTGCCTCGGGTACGGCCTTTGCCCCCACGGTGGCGGGCCGGGCGGGGCAAACCACGTTGCCCTTTAAACGACTCCAAGAAGAAGGTCTCATCAACCTCGACGATACCCCCTTCCCGTGCCGCCTGGTGACTCGCCATGGCTTTCAGGAAGCGGTGACGCCACAAGAAGGCGGTGTTTTTACAGACTCCGCAGCGGACGGCAGCCTGTCGGACGGTCAGACCGTCGATGAGGGCCTGGGCGTAGTCTTCCCAGCATTGTGCCTTGCGAAGTCGAGCCAGAGGCGTCTTGGTGAGAACGGAACTGGTGCGCAGACACTGCTTGCAGCGATAACGACGCAGCCCTCGACTCCAACCCCAGGGAGCCAACTGCGTAGCCTCGGCCTGACAGTGAGGGCAACATCGACAAGCGGG
This sequence comes from Aeromonas sp. s9, assembly GCF_040907765.1. Classification (NCBI taxonomy): domain Bacteria; kingdom Pseudomonadati; phylum Pseudomonadota; class Gammaproteobacteria; order Aeromonadales; family Aeromonadaceae; genus Aeromonas; species Aeromonas sp. s9. The sequence continues at coordinate 167,592 of NZ_JBFOCK010000066.1, read as the reverse complement.
GAGTTGAGCGGCCAGCGAGGTGATTGGGTGAGGGGTAGTGAGTTCATGTTGCGCGAGGCGACGCTGGCGCATGGTGAGCTGTGGAAAGAGAGACAGTAGATGTTGAAAGGCTTGGGTATCCATGATGGAGGCCCTCAGGGTGATGACCTACTTCAAGGTTAGCCTTTCAACATGTAATTGGGACAGCGCCTAAAAAAACCGCCTGTCGGCGGTTTTTTTATGGCTGTCCCCGGCGTCAGGGGAGACAGACCGGGCAGAAGGCGTAGGTGCCCTGGGGATCGTTGAAGCGGGTCAGCGGGTCCAGAGTGCGGTTCATCTCCAGCAGCGCCTTGCCAAGCCCGGCGGGCAGCCAGCTTTGCAGGTGCGGGGCCAGCGCCTGGGCGCTGCTGTCAAACAGCTCGCGCAGGAACTTGTCCCTGGCAGACTCTTCCGGTGCGATGGGGGTGACCTGCCAGCTCTTGAGGTTGGCGAGATCGGCGGCCGCCTTGAGGGCGTCATCCAGATTGCCGAACTCGTCCACCAGCCCCAGTGCCTTGGCATCCTGCCCGGTCCAGACCCGGCCTTCGGCGGCTTTTTCCGCCTCTTCCGGGCTAAGGCCCCGGCCTTTACCCACCAGGCCGACAAAGCGCTGATAGGTGTCTTCCACGCTCAGTTGAATGGCTTCACCCACGTGATCCGGCAGGGCACGGGTCAGCCCGACCCCCACGAAGTCGGTGGTGCCGACGCCGTCGGTGTGTACTCCGTACTGGGAGAGCGCCTTGTCGATGGTGGCGAACATGCCGAACACCCCGATGGAGCCGGTGAGGGTGGTGGGGGAGGCGAAGATCTTGTCCGCATCGGCGGAGATCCAGTAGCCACCGGAGGCGGCGTAGCTGCCCATGGAGATGACCACCGGCTTGCCCGCCTGTTTCAGGGCCAGCAATTCGGCGCGGATCTGCTCGGCGGCAAAGGCGCTGCCGCCGGGGCTGTCCACTCGCAGTACCACGGCTTTCACCTGATCGTCACGGCGGGCCTCGGCCAGCAGATCGGCAAGGCTGTCGCCGCCGATGGTGCCGGCAGGCTGGACGCCATCCATGATGGCGCCGCTGGCGGTGATGAGGCCAACCTCATCCTTGCCGCTCTGGGGGTACTGTTCCGGGATGGCGGCCAGATACTCTTTCAGGCCCACGCCCTTCCAGCCGTGATCATCGGCCTCGCCCACTTCCTTGATCACCGCCTGGGTCATCTCGTCGCGGGTGGCGAGCTGATCCACCAGACCGTTGTCGAGGGCGTAGCTGGCCGCATTGCCGCCGGCCTTGCGCAGCAGTTCGAGGAAGTGATCCTTGTTCGGTGCGACGGCATCCGGCTCGATCTCCCGCTGCTCCGCCACGTCGGCCACATAGGATTGCCACAGCTGATCCAGCCAGCGCTGGTTCGCCTCCTTGCTCTCGGGGGACATCTCGTCCCGGGTGTAGGGCTCGACGAAGGACTTGTAGGTGCCGACCTTGAAGACGTGCGGGGTGATGTTGAGCTTCTCCAGTGCCGACTTGAAGTAGGTCTGGTAGACACCCAGCCCCTCGATCAGCACGGCACCACTCTGGTTGAGCAGCACGTGGTCGGCGTGGGCGGCGAGCAGATAGGCCCCCTGGCTGTAGTAGTCCGCCATGGCGATGACCGGCTTGCCGCTCTCCTTGAAGGCGTCGATGGCGGCCGTCACCTCCTGCAGTTTGGAGAGGCTGGCCCCTTGCAGACCCTGGGGCTTGATCACCAGCGCCTTGATGCGATCGTCATTCCCCGCGCTCTTGATGGCCCACAGCAGATCGGAGAGGACAATTTCGCTTGGCTGCTCGTCCCCCTTGTCCATCTGCCTGAGCAGTTGCACCGTGGGATCGGTCTGGGTGCGCTGTTCTACCAGCACACCGGAGAGATTGAGGGTGAGCGCCCCCTCGATGGGGGTGCTTGGGGTCTCGCTCTGGCTGACGCTGAAGACAATGACCAGCACGACGAGAAGAAACAGCAGGTTGACCAGCATCAAGCGGGTAAAGTTGAGCAGGCGCCAGAGGCTGCGAAAGAGCCATCCCAGACCTTTGAAAATAGACATAGCTGCGTTGTCGCCCTGTTAATGGGTTGAGAGCAGCCATTATTAACCAGTTGCGCAGCCAATTGCCATTTCCCCTTGAGTCGACTGCCTCCCCGCCACTTCGGAACACGGCTGTTCGCTGAAAAAATGTCCAAACATTTGTTTGAAAAAGAGTTTTCGATTCTTTACTCTAGCTCCAGTTTGATAACAAAAAATTAACTGAAAGGCCCGATGAGCCGGCCCCATCTCCACCCACCCCCTTCTTTTTACTGCCCGTCACCCGAGGCAGCCAGGAAGGCTGGAGCATGACCACGTGTACATCGACCTCGACAAGGAGTGCATCATGAGCCGTTATCCCACGCTGCTGACCCCCCTCGATCTGGGTTTTACCCAGTTGCGCAACCGCGTACTGATGGGGTCCATGCACACCGGCCTCGAGGAGGAAAAGGGGGGCTTTGACAAGCTGGCCGCCTTCTATGGTGAGCGGGCCCGTGGCGGGGTCGGTCTCATCGTGACCGGCGGTATCGCCCCCAATTTGCGGGGGCGGCTGGTGCCCCACGGCTCCCAGCTGAGCTTTCCCTGGCAGGTAGCCAAACACCGCAAGGTGACCGAGGCAGTGCACCAGGAAGGGGGCAAGATAGCGCTGCAGATCCTTCATGCGGGCCGCTACGCCTACCATCCGTTCAGCCTGGCGCCGAGCGCCCTCAAGGCTCCCATCTCCCCGTTCAAGCCGCGGGCCATGAGCGAGCGGCAGATCCGCGGCACCATTCGCGACTTCGCCGCCACTGCGGCGCTGGCCAAGGCGGCCGGTTATGACGGGGTCGAGGTGATGGGGTCGGAAGGCTATCTCATCAACCAGTTCATCTGCGAGCGCACCAACAAGCGCACCGATAGCTGGGGCGGCAGCAGCGAAAACCGCATGCGCTTCCCGGTGGAGATTGTCCGCGCCATCCGTGAGCGGGTGGGCACGGATTTCATCATCATCTTCCGCCTCTCCATGCTGGACCTGGTGGAGCAGGGATCCTCCCTTGAGGAAGTGATCGCCCTTGGCCGGGCACTGGAGCAGGTGGGGGTGACCCTCATCAACACCGGTATCGGCTGGCACGAGGCGCGCATTCCCACCATCGCCACCAGCGTGCCGCGCGGTGCCTTCAGCTGGGTGACCGCCGAGCTGAAAAAGCACCTCAAGGTGCCCCTCATCACCACCAACCGCATCAACACCCCTGAGGTGGCGGAGCGCATCCTGGCGGGCGGGGAGGCGGACATGGTCTCCATGGCGCGCCCCTTCCTGGCAGACCCCGAGTTCGTCATCAAGGCGGCTGAAGAGAGGGCGGACGAGATCAACACCTGCATCGCCTGCAACCAGGCCTGCCTCGACCACGTGTTCAAGCAAAAGCGTGCCTCCTGCCTGGTCAACCCCCGCGCCTGTTTCGAGACCGAGTTGACGTTTGGCCGGGTGCCCCAGCCCAAGAAGCTGGCGGTGGTGGGGGCGGGTCCTGCCGGGCTGGCGTTTGCCTGCTACGCCGCCGAGCGGGGCCATCAGGTAAGCCTGTTCGATCAGGCGAGCGAAATCGGCGGCCAGTTCAACTTTGCCAAGCAGATCCCGGGCAAGGAGGAGTTTCACGAAACCCTGCGCTACTTCGCCAAACGGCTTGAGAAGTGCGGCGTCGAGCTCTATCTGGGCCAGCGCCAGAGTGCCGAGAGCCTGCTGGGCGGCGGTTTTGACGAGGTGATCCTCGCCACCGGCATCCGCCCGCGCACTCCCAACATTCCGGGTATCGAGCACCCCAAGGTGTTGAGCTACCTCGATGTCTTGCGTGATCACAAGCCGGTGGGCGAGAAGGTGGCGGTGATCGGCGCCGGTGGTATCGGCTTTGACGTGGCCGAATACCTGGTGGAGAAGAGAGGATCGCCGGATGCCGCAAGCCATCGCGATCACTGGCTCAAGGAGTGGGGCATCGACAAGCAACTGGGTGAGCGCGGCGGCCTGACTACCCCCGAAATCGATGCCCCCGAGCGCCAGATCTGGTTGCTCCAGCGCAAGGAGAGCAAGGTGGGCGACGGCCTTGGCAAGACCACCGGCTGGATCCATCGCACCGTGCTCAAGAATCGTAAGGTGCAGATGCTCTCCGGCGTCCAGTACCTGCGTATCGACGATGCCGGGCTTCACATCCAGGTGGGCGACCAGCAGCAGTGCCTGCCGGTGGATCAGGTGATCATCTGTGCCGGACAGGAGCCCCTCAAGGAGTTGCAGGCCGGTCTGCAGGCTGCTGGCAAGCCGGTGCACATCATCGGCGGTGCCGACGTGGCCGCCGAGCTGGATGCCAAACGCGCCATCCGTCAAGGGGCGGAGCTGGCTGCCGTCATCTAGCCTCCCGGCCCTTTCGTATCCTGACAAACCCCTGAACCTCAGGGGTTTTCTTCATCTGGTGCTGTGCTAAGGTAGCGCCATCATCGCCTTTGACAAGGAACTGCCCCATGGATGCCCTCCATCTGTTACTCAATCGCCACTCCTGTGGTCGTCTGGCCGAGCCTGCCCCGAGTGGCGAAGTGCTCGACAATATCCTCAAGGCCGGGCTGCGGGCGCCGGATCACGGCACTCTGACCCCCTGGCAGTTCATCCTGTTTGAAGGGGAGGGGCGTGAGCGTCTGGGGACATTGCTGGCCGATGCCGCCCATGCCCGTGGCGAGGATGCGGACAGTGTCGAGAAGTGCCGCGTCGCGCCACTGCGTGCTCCCCTGGTGATCGCGGTGGCGACCCGTTATCAGGCGCACCCCAAGGTACCGAAACTGGAGCAGGAGCTCTCTGCCGGTTGCGCCCTGATGGCGATGCAGATGGCGGCCCAGGCCCAGGGCTTCAACGGCATCTGGCGCTCCGGCTGGTTCATCTTCGACGAGCAGATCCATGGTGCACTGGGGCTGGCACCGGAGGATCAACTGGTGGGCTTCCTCTACCTTGGCACCCCCATGCTGGAGGCCCGCAAGCTGCGCGAGTTGCCCATTCAGGACTTCGTGCGCAACTTCTGAAGCGCAGAACGCCAAAAGCCCTGATTATTCAGGGCTTTTTTGTTTTCTGACAAAGCCGTCAGGCTGTACTGATAAATGCGCACTTGCCAAGAGGGTAGAAGGGGGTTGGCCGGACATTTTTTGAATTGTGAGAGATTCTTCTCACTCCTGGTTTATTACGCTATGTAAAACGTTTGCGCCACGTTATTATCCCACTGCCAGTTTAGAAGGTGACCCCTTCTAATTTTCTGCGATGAGAGTCGCAATTCCGTAGCACCTTTTTAGAGCCCAACGTCTTGATGACATTGGGCTTCATTTTTTGTAGGGCTGGCACGTCAGCGTTCTTTCTCCTCCGCCTCTTCTCTACCTCACCCTGTCTCTTTCCGGCGATCTTTTGCACAGTCATTGATGTGGCCTCGATTGGAATCAGGATCAGGTTCAAATATCCTGCATTTGCAGGTGAAATCCGGCCCGGGATCCGCCAGCATCGGCAGAGACAAGAGAGCCAGAGTCTTCCCTTTGACGTCGACTGTCCGCACCTTTGCCATCCGGAGGCCATATGTGGTTCAACCGCAAGCTTGAAAAAGAGAATCAACAGCTCAGGGAGGCGATGCTTCTCAAAGAGCAGCAGCACCAGAGCGAGCTGGCCGAATTGCGTGCCACCATCGGTGAATACGAGCACATGCAGCGCACCAGCCGGGAGCGTGGCGATCTCTTCAATCAGGTGATCTCCTGCCAGAACCAGGGAGGTGAGATGCTGCAGAGCGTGCGGGAAGCGCTGGCCGGCAGTGCCGAGCACCTGATGGCTGAAAAGGGAGCGCTTTGCGAGCTGGATCAGCTCTTTGCCCAGACCCGGGGCGCCATCACCCGTCTCTCCGATCGCGCCCATGCCATCACGGATGAGGCGGCTCGCAGCCTCGCAGCCGTCCATCAGCTCGATGCCAGCACATCCGCCATCAACCAGTTCGTGACCGCCATCCAGGGCATTTCGGATCAGACCAACCTGCTGGCACTCAATGCGGCCATCGAGGCGGCCAGGGCAGGTGAAGCAGGTCGAGGATTCGCCGTGGTCGCCGATGAGGTGCGTCAGCTGGCGAGCAAGGCTCATGAAGCCAGCAGCCAGATCGAGGTGCTGGTCAGACAGATAGTGGCCCAGGCGCAGGAGATCAAGTCCATCATCGATGACAACCAGGCCAGTGCCGCCGAGGTGGCGACCTCTTCCTCCCAGATCGATGTGGTGGTGACCCAGGTGCTGGCACAATCAGGCCGGATGCAGCAGGTGATCCACAGTGCTGCCTCCACCTCCTTCCTCAATACCACCAAGCTGGATCACGCCGTCTGGAAGAACACCATCTATCGGCTCATCGATCAGCAGCATTTTCATGAGCCGGTGAGCGACCACGCTCAGTGCAGGCTGGGCAAATGGTATTTCGAGGGGCAGGGTGCGGAGCTCTTCGCCCACAAGCCGGGCTTTCGTGAACTGGACGGGCCCCACAAGCGGGTCCACGAGAGCGGCAAGGCCGCCTTGCACGCGCGCGAGCAGGGGGATATCAAAAGCATGGTCGAGCAGCTCAAGACCATGGAAAACGCCAGCATGCAGGTGGTGCACTGCATCGACCGCTTGCTGGAAAGCGCCTGAGCGAGCCTCGGGCCTTCCGCTCAACCTTTGACTGGCAGCAGCCGTGCCGGGTTGCCTGCCACCCTGGCACCGGCCGGTACATCTCTGGTCACGACCGAGCCCGCACCCACGACGGCTTCCCGCCCTATGGTGACGCCGGGCAGCAGAATGGCGCCGCCGCCTATCCAGACCCTGTCTTCGATGGTGACCGGCAGCGCCGTCTCAACCCCCTGAATGCGCTTATCGGCGTCCAGCGCATGGGCGGCGGTGTAGATCTGCACGTTTGGCCCAATCATTACCTCGGCGCCGATGCGAATGGGGGCGTTGTCCAGCAGGGTGGCCCCCATGTTGATGTAGCTGCCCTTGCCAAGGTGGATGTGGCGGCCATAGGTGCAGAAGAAGGGTGGGCAGATGAAGGCACCCTGGGCGAGCTCGCCGACGATCTGCAGCAGCAGCGCCAGCTGTTCATCCTCCTCGTCGCTGCGATTGAAGCGGCGGTAGCGGCGAGCCGTCTCCCGGCGCAACAGATCCAGCTCTGGTGCCATGCAGTTGTAGGGCTGGCTGGCGATCATCTTCTCGTATTCGGTCATGACTGGGCCTCGATGGGGTGGAGGAAGAGAGGATAAGCCATCGGGAGGCAGAGAAGCGTGAGGCTCTCCCCAGAGTGGGCAGAAGGAGAACGGCGTCCGGAAACGACAAGGGCACCCTGCTGGGGTGCCCTTGTCGTTCAACGACCTAAGTGTTGCCGCTGTGGCCTGTTGCTTGTCAGCCGAGTGTGCGGCCGATGGGTTGGCAGCCACCGTGGCTTGTTGTTTATCAGCCGAGTGTGCGGCTGATGGGTTGGCAACTGCCGTGGCTTGTTGCTTATCAGCCGAGTTTGCGGCCGGAGAGGCGGCACCACTCTTCCTTCACCGCAGTCGGGTCCATTTCGAACCACTGGCCATAGATGGTCTCCAGCTCCGGCGCCTGGCTTTCCAGCACGCCGGAGAGGGCCATCAGGCTGCCCGCCTTGCCGTGGCCGGCGATAAGCGGCGCCAGTTCCCGCAGCGGGCCGGCCAGGATGTTGGCGACCACCACGTCCGCTTCGACGTCTTGCGGCTGATCCGCCGGCAGGTAGAGTTCGATCTGGTCGGCAACGCCATTTCGCTCGGCGTTGTCACGGCTGGCCTGGATGGCCTGAGGATCGATGTCGATGCCGATGACCCGGGCAGCCCCCAGTTTCAGGGCGGCGATGCCGAGGATGCCGGAGCCGCAACCAAAGTCGACGACGGTTTTGCCGGCCAGATCCAGCCCGTCCAGCCACTGCAGGCAGAGCGCCGTGGTGGGGTGGGTACCGGTGCCGAAGGCCAGGCCCGGGTCCAGCATGACGTTGACCGCATCGGGGTTCGGCACGTCTCGCCAGCTCGGGCAGATCCAGAGCCGCTCGCCGAACTGCATGGGGTGGAAGTGATCCATCCACTCGCGCACCCAGTCCTTGTCTTCCAGCTGTTCGACCTTGTAGCCCACGTCTTCACCGAAGATCTGCTGGAAGAAGGCGATGGTGGGAGCCGGATCGGTTTCGGCGTCGAACAGCCCCATCACTTCGGTCTCGCCCCAGAGCGGGGTTTCACCGGGCATGGGCTCATAGACGGGCACATCCTTGGCATCCATAAAGGTCACCGCCTGGGCCCCACGCCCCAGCAGCATGTTGCTCACCTTGTCTGCGGTCTTGGCAGTGGCGTTGATTCGAATTTGTATCCAGGGCATGGCGTCGGCTCTTCATAAATGTGAAACCGCGGGATTCTATCATCATGGACCCGTGCTGTCGTGGTTTGACCATGGCCTCATGGGGAAGGGAGGTAACTCTGCCAAGTTGGCACGGTTAATGTATTCCTTCATGGGTGACGGGAAGCAACTTGTTCCCGCTGAATGCTTTGCTCTATGAAGTTCCGTCATCTTTTTTCAGCCACCTTCGGGTGGCTTTTTTTATGCCGGTGCGCTGAAAAGTGGTTAATTGGGAGGGAAAAGCAGAGATTGGCACGCTATCTGCAAAGTTACAGATGTCCTGCATAAGGATATGTGTGTGATTGTTACCCCAACGTTCAGGTTTTTAGGGCCATCCCGACGGGATGGCCTCTTTTTTATGGTTTTTTCGGGGGAGATGCCCCGTCAGGGACAAAGGTTACCTGCGGGGCTGTGCACTCTTGGGGCTTGTCACTGGTGATTTCACCCCATGATGGTGCATTTATTTACCTACAAGGGAATAGGCTGGACGGTAAGGCCCGCTTGGGCTGCGCCTCAGCGATGGAAACCGCTCATGTCGATCACCAGCTTGCCCACCATGCGACCCGCTTCCAGCTCGGCATGAGCCCGGGCCAGGGTGAGGGGCGTCAGTTCGGGCACCACCTTGCTGAGGGTGGTCTTGAGCACCCCTTCATCGATCAGGGCCGCGACCCGGCCGAGCAGGTTGTGCTGCTCGATCATGTCCGGGGTCTGGAACAGGGAGCGGGTAAACATGAACTCCTGGCTGAAGGTGACGCTCTTGGGTTTGAGCAGACCCAGATCCCAGGGGTCACTGGACTCGGCGATGGTGCAGATATGACCAAACGGACGGATGAGGCTGGCCATGGTGTTCCAGTGCTGCTCGGTGGCGTTGGTGCAGAAGATGGCATCCACCTCGCTGATGCCGAGCGCCTTGAGCTCCGCCTGCAGATGGTGATGGCTCACCACCTGGTGGGCCCCCATGTCCAGGCACCATTCCCGGGTTTCGGGGCGCGATGCGGTGGCGATCACCTCCATGCCGGTGAGCTGGCGGGCGAGCTGGATGGCGATGGAACCGACTCCGCCGGCGCCCCCGATGATCAGCAGTCGCCCGGTGCTTTCGCGGGTGAGGCTCATGCGCTCGAACAGGGTTTCCCAGGCGGTGATGGCGGTGAGCGGCAGGGCGGCGGCTTCCAGATCGGTCAGGGTGACTGGGGCGATGGCGGCGATGCGCTCGTCCACCAGTTGCAGGGCGCTGTTGCTGCCCGGGCGGCTGATGTCGCCGGCATACCAGACCCTGTCACCGGCCTTGAACAAGGTGACGTCGCTACCGACGGCGATCACCTCGCCCACGGCGTCCCAGCCCAGTACGCGGGGGCTGCTTTCGACCTTGTCCTTGGGGGCGCGTACCTTGGTGTCGACCGGATTGATGGAGGTGGCGTTGACCCGTACCAGCAGATCCCGCGGGCCCGGTGTCGGATCGGGCAGATCGCTCTCGATGAAGCAGTGGGGGTGGTTGCTTGGCAGATAGTGAGTCAGGGCAATGGCTTTCATGGCTTTTCCTTTCAAATAGCAGTGTTCGGGATTGCCACTCACTCTAGTCTGGATGATTATCAACATTAAGATGGGTAATTGGTAAAGACTGTTTGAATATATGAACAATGTCGAACTGGAGTTGATGGGGTTGTTCGCCACCGTGGTGGAGCAGGGGAGCTTCACCGGGGCGGCCGAGGTGCTCGGCATGCCCAAGTCCTCGGTGAGCCAGAAGATCTCGCGCCTTGAATCCCGGCTCGGGGTGAGGTTGCTGCAACGCACCACCCGCAGGCTCAGCCTGACACCCCAGGGGGAGATCTATGTGGTCCATTGTCAGGAGCTGCTGGCACTGGCGCGCAGCGCCAATCTGGCGATGGCGCGGTTGCGCGCGGCTCCTGGAGGGCGGGTGCGGATCACTGCTCCCGAAGCCACGGGAACCTTGCTGCTTGGTCGGATACTGGCCGAATTTCGCGCCCTCTACCCCGAGGTGGTGCTGGAGCTGACCCTTTGCGATGAACAGCTGGATCTGGTGGGGGAAGGTTACGATCTGGCGCTGCGGGCAGCGCCGCTGAAAGATTCCAGCCTCATCTGCCGGCGCATCGGCCAGGTGGCGCGCCATCTGGTGGCATCTCCCGGTTACCTGGCGGCCAACGGGACGCCGCTCCAACTCTCGGAACTGGCCGGACACGCCTGCCTGGTGCATGGCTCCTTGCCGGTGTGGCCATTGCAGGAAGGGGGCTGGCGCCCTCGCGGGGCCTGCCAGAGCAACAGCCTGCTGGCGCTGCGGGAGCTGGCACTCCATGACGGGGGGATTGCCCTGCTGCCGGCCCATGTCTGCGGCGACGATCTGGCGGCGGGGCGACTGCTCAAGGTGCTGCCGGATCTCCTGGTTCCGGTGAACCCCTTTTATCTCATCTACCCGAGCCGGGAACACCTGGCCCCCGCCCTTCGCAGCCTGATGGACTTCGTGGCCGAACGTCTTCCCTTCGCCTGATCACTGGTGCTGGCCAAGAGGAGCCTGAGCCGGTTCGAGACCGAGCGGGACCGACTGGCGTTCCGCCAGCATGCGGATCTGCCCTTCGATGAGGCCTGCATGGGGGCCGAGCACCAGCACCAGCTGATGTTCGTTGAGCACGACCCAGGAGAGGCAGCCCAGTCTGGCCAGGCAGGATTGATCCACCAGGGCCATGTCGCGAACCCGCAGGCTGAGGCGGGTCAGGCAGACGCTCATGGCCTGCAGGTTGTCCATGCCCCCCAGCATCTTGAGGTACTGGATAGCCAGCATCTGGGGATCGGTGGGGGCCACGGTCGCGAGCCGAGAGAGATCCTCGGCCATGGGTTTGCCCGGCAGACTGAGGGGGGCGTGTTCCAGCAGCCGGGAGAAGAGCAGGGCATAGACGACGAAGAAGAGGATGCCCAGGGGGATGAGCCAGAAGCTGTGCAGACCGGCGTGGTAGCTCAGCACCAGATCCAGCAATCCGGCGGAAAAGTAGCTGCCCACCTGGATGTCGAGCCCGCTGCAGATGGCCAGCGACAGCCCGGTCAGCAGGGCATGGGCCAGAAACAGCCAGGGAGCGGTGAAGGCAAACAGGAACTCGATGGGCTCCGTGATGCCCACCAGTGCCGAGGTGAGCGCCAGGGTGAGCAGCAGCCCTCCCTGGGGCAGTTGCTGCATCCGCTGGCGATGGATCCAGATGGCAAAACAGGCACCGGGCAGGCCGAACATGATGACCGGATAGAGCCCGGCCACATAGCCTTCATGCAGCGGCTGGGCGGTCGAGAGGGCTTGCAGGTTGCTCTCCCCGAGCCCGATGAGGCTGCCCAGCACCTGGTGCAGGCCGAGGGGGATCAGCAGCCGGTTCAGCACGCCGTAGCAGAAGGCGCCAAAGGGCGTGGTGAGCAGATCGGAGGCGAGCAGGGTGAGCCCCTGTTCCAGCAGCGGCCAGAGGATGGAGAGGGGGAGCACCAGCAGCAGGCAGGCCAGCGCCGAGAGCAACATGCCCGGCAGATCTTCCTGCAGGGGGCGCAACCAGCCCGGCAGCCGCAGAGCGCGGGCCCGGGAGCAGACCATGGCGGTGACGAGCCCGGCCAGCAGGCCGCAGATCATGTCCGCATGCAGCCCGGGCACCAGGGTGCCCAGCGCCGAGCTCAGCAGCAGGAAGTTGACCGCACCGGCGAGCGCCTGAGCTCCTTGACCCTGGCGACTCAACCCGAAGGCGATGGCCACCGCATAGATGAGCGGCATCTGGCTGAACAGGGCGCGACCGGCGAGGGAGAGCACGGCGAGATCCAGCACGTCCGGTTGGCCGAGCCGGTGGAGCAGGGCGGCCAGGGGCAGGATGGAGACGGGCAGCAACAGGGCATAGCCGAGGCGCTGCAAGGACTGGGTCAGGATCTTTCTGGCGTTCTGGACTGGCATGGGGGCACGGTATTTGTGACGTGGCGCACATTTTACCCGTGAGCCCCCATTTGGGAATAGGCGAGCCTTCCTTTATTGATCCTTTTCTTAATTTTGATCAAACAATCGACGGACACGCTGATCCGGGGCAGGAGTGAGCAGGCTGACAAGAACAAAGGCCGCCAGGCCAAGGGCCAGGCTCGGGACGATGGCGTGCAGACCGGCCACCTTGATCCCCCACTGGCTCAAGGTACCGTAACAGAGGATGCCGCAGACCATGCTGGCCAGGGCTCCCGGGCCGTTGGCCCTGGACCAGTAGAGGCCGAGCACCAGGGGCCAGAGGAAGACCGCCTGCAGGCCGCCGAAGGCGAGCAGGTTGAGCCAGATGATCATCTCGGGGGGCTGGAGCGCCGCCAGCAGCACCAGGGTACCCAGGATCAGGGTGCAGAGCAGGGAGAGGCGCGGCACCCGGACCTCCAGCTTCTCCTGCCTGGGGTTGAGGTAATTGAGGTAGAGATCTTTCACCAGGGTGGCGGAGGCCTGGATCAGCTGGGAGTCGATAGTAGACATGATGGCCGCCATGGGGGCCGCCAGGAAGACCCCGGCCAGCCAGGGGGGGAGCACCTCCATCATCAGGGAGGGCATGATCTTGTCCGGGCTGTCCATGCCGGGCAGGATGGCGCGGCCCAGTGCCCCGGCCAGGTGCATGCCGAACATCAGCAGGGCGCAGACGATGGTGCCGATGAGGATGCCCCGGTGCAGCGCCTTGCTGTCCCGGTAGCCAAAGCAGCGCAGCGCCGAGTGGGGCAAGCCCACCACCCCGATGCAGACCAGCACCCAGAAGCTCAGCATGAAGGGCTGGGTCAGCATGTCGCCGGCCCCCTGGGGGCTCACCAGCTTGGGATCTATCTCCTTGAGCTGGTGGACAAGATTCGGCAACCCGTCACCGGCGATGAGGATGCCCGCCAGCAGGGCGCCAGTGCCGATGAGCATGACGATGCCCTGCAGGGCATCCGTCATCACCACGGCGCGAAAGCCGCCGATCACCGTGTAGAGCAGCACGCAACTGGCAAACAGGAAGAGCCCCTGCTGATAGCTGAGGCCGGTCGCCGTTTCCAGCAGGCGGGCGCCGCCGATGAACTGCACCACCATGGTGGCGATGAAGGCGAGGATGATGGTGACCGAACCCAGCACGACCACCGCCCTGCTCTGGTAGCGGGCCCACAGCATGTCGTTGATGGTCACCGCGTTGACCCGGCGGGCGATGATGGCGAACTTCTTGCCAAGCACCCCCAGGGTGAGCCAGACGGTGGGCAGCTGGATCATCGCCAGTAGCACCCAGCCGAGGCCGACCTTGTAGGCGGCACCCGGCCCGCCGATGAAGGACGATGCAGAGGTATAAGTGGCCACCAGGGTCATGGCGAGCACCAGCCCCCCCATGCTGCGGTTGCCGATGAAGTACTCCTGCATGAAGTTGCCGCCGGTCCGGTGGCGACTGGCCCAGAAACCGACTCCCAGTACCAGCACCAGGTAGATGCAGAGCGGCAGCATCAGCTCAAGATTCATGGGGTGGTACCTCGCTATCCAGGGGAATATCGACGAACAGGCGATCCACCATGAGGGCGCAGAGGCCGATGAACAGCAGGGGCATCAGGATGCAACTGAGCAGGAACCAGAGGGGCAGGTCCCACAGCTCGAGATCCTCGGGGATGAAATAAGCCGAGCCATACCAGGCGACAAAATAGAGCAGGGTCAGCAGCAGGCAGAAGGCTGCTTCCCGACGGGCGAGTGCGAAACGGTTCACTGTGGCCTCCGACGAGTGAGCGGGGCGCAAGAATAACAAAAAAGGGCCATGTCGCCATGGCCCTTTTTTACGTTGGCGATCCGGGTGGATCGCGCAATATCCCGATGAAAGGGGTCTTTGCAGACCCGACTTCTTGTGCAGGGAGTGGCTGCTCATGCGGCCACCGTGCTCAATGGGCCGGGCCTCAAGCCATTACAGACCCAACTTCTTGTGCAGGTAGTGGCTGCTCTGTGCTGCCACCGTGCTCAATGGGTCGGGTCTCAAGCCATTACAGACCCAACTTCTTGTGCAGGTAGTGGATGTTGGTGCCACCGTGCTGGAAGTTTTCGTCCTTCATGATCTCTTTTTGCAGGGCGATGTTGGTCTTGATCCCTTCCACCACCAGCTCGTCGAGGGAGTGACGCATGCGGGCGATGGCCACGTCACGGTTCTCCCCATAGCAGATCAGCTTGCCGATCATGGAGTCGTAGTAGGGGGGGACCTTGTAACCCGCATAGATGTGGGATTCCCAGCGCACGCCCAGGCCGCCCGGCGCGTGGAAGCGCTGGATGAGACCAGGAGAGGGCAGGAAGGTGGCCGGATCTTCGGCATTGATCCGGCACTCGATGGCATGGCCACGGATGCGGATGTCCTGCTGGGTGATCGACAGGGGCTGACCGGCGGCAATGCGCAGCTGCTCCTTGATGAGGTCGACGCCGGTGACCATCTCGGTGACCGGATGTTCCACCTGGATACGGGTGTTCATCTCGATGAAATAGAACTCGCCGTTCTCGTACAGGAACTCGAAGGTACCCGCACCGCGGTAGCCGATCTCGAGACAGGCGCGCACACAGCGCTCACCGATGAACTTGCGCATCTCCTCGGTGATGCCGGGGGCCGGCGCCTCTTCCACGACCTTCTGGTGACGGCGCTGCATGGAGCAGTCCCGCTCACCCAGATAGAGGGCGGTACCCTGACCGTCAGCCAGCACCTGGATCTCGATGTGGCGCGGGTTCTCCAGGTACTTCTCCATGTAGACCATGTCGTTCTTGAAGAACTGGCCCGCTTCGGATTTGGTCAGCGCGATGGCGGAGGCCAGTTCGGCCTCGTTGCGCACCACGCGCATGCCGCGACCACCACCGCCACCGGCGGCCTTGATGATCACCGGATACCCGATCCGCTTGGCGATGGCGGCGTTGCGCTTGGCATCGTTGTCCACCGGGCCGTCGGAGCCGGGTACGCAGGGCACGCCCGCCTTCTTCATCGCCTCGATGGCAGAGACCTTGTCACCCATCAGGCGAATGGTCTCGGCGCGCGGGCCAATGAAGATGAAGCCGGATTTCTCGACCACTTCGGCGAAGTCGGCATTCTCGGAGAGGAAGCCGTAGCCCGGGTGGATGGCGACGGCACCGGTCACCTCGGCGGCGGCGATGATGGCCGGCACATTGAGGTAGGACTCACCGCTGGCAGGTTTGCCGATGCAGATGGTTTCGTCCGCCAGGAGCACATGCTTGAGCTCCCGATCGGCAGTGGAGTGAACGGCCACTGTCTTGATCCCGAGCTCTTTGCAGGCGCGCAGGATCCGCAGGGCAATTTCACCGCGGTTGGCGATGACTACTTTGTCCAACATGGGTGGCATTTTCCCTTATTCGATGATGAACAGCGGCTCGTCAAACTCGACGGCCTGACCATTTTCAACCAGGATCGCTTTGATCACGCCGGCCTTGTCAGACTCGATTTGGTTCATCATTTTCATGGCTTCGACGATGCACAGGGTGTCGCCGACATTGACGTGCTGACCGACTTCCACGAACGGCTTGGCTTCCGGGCTGGAGGAGCGGTAGAAGGAGCCCACCATGGGGGAGCGCATCAGATGACCGCTCGGGGCGGCATCGGCAGCAGGTGCAGCGGCTGCTGCCGGAGCAGCGGCAACCGGTGCGGCAACCTGAGCTGCGGCCTGGGGCATGATCATCTGCGGGGCAACGCTAACCTGGCCGGAGAAATTACGGCTGATGCGAACGGACTCTTCCCCTTCGGAGATTTCCAGCTCGGCGATGCCGGACTCTTCAACCAGTTCAATCAGCTTCTTGATTTTGCGGATATCCATTAGCATTCTCTTTCTTCTTTATCTGATCAGTGATTATCAAGCCGCGCGCAACTGATGCACGGCCGCGGTTAAAGCGAATTGGTAACCATCGGCACCCAACCCGCAGATCACCCCCTTGGCGACATCAGACAGATAGGAGTGATGACGGAAGGGCTCCCTGGCATGAACGTTTGACAGGTGAACCTCGATAAAGGGGATGGCCACACCCAGCAGGGCATCGCGCAGGGCAACGCTGGTATGGGTGAAGGCGGCGGGATTGATGATGATGAAATCCACCTGGCCCATGGCCTGATGGATGCGGCCGATCAGCTCGTGCTCGGCATTGGATTGCAGATGTTCCAGGGTGACACCGAGTTCGCTGGCGCTGCGCGTCAGATCGGCGACGATCTCATCGAGCGTCTTGCTGCCGTAGATTCCCGGTTCCCGCTTGCCCAGCAGATTCAGATTGGGGCCGTTGAGCAGGAGGATTCGGTGATGTTGCGACATATTGAGTACATCCTCGATGATTATGCTGCTATCTATCAGCTATCTTTGGACTACCAAAAATCTAGCCAATTTTTGCACAAATCGGTGTGCCCTGACACACAGATTTCGCAATTATATTGATTTCGTGAAAATTAGCAGCATTTTACTGGTCTAATCTCTACATCTGGCTATTTATTGGCCTGGTTTGCCCGCAAGCCCGGCCTGCCACCGAACTCTGCCCTGTCCGGATCCCGAAGACAACAAAGCCGGCACGTGGCCGGCTCTGTTGACGTGGGGAAGAGACTCACGCCGCTTCCGACTTCTCGCGGATCAGCTTGTCCACGACCCCCGGATCCGCCAGGGTGGAGATATCCCCCAGGCTGTCGGTTTCGCCGGTGGCGATCTTGCGCAAGATACGCCGCATGATCTTGCCGGAACGGGTCTTGGGCAGCCCCTCGGCCCAGTGGATCACGTCCGGGGTCGCGATGGCGCCAATCTCCTTGCGCACCCACTCCTTCACTTCCTTGTGCAGCTCGCGGCTCGGCTCTTCCCCGGCGATCAGGGTGACATAGGCGTAGATGCCCTGTCCCTTGATCTCGTGGGGAACACCCACCACCGCCGCTTCGGCGATCTTCGGATGGGCCACCAGAGCGGACTCGATTTCGGCGGTACCCATGCGGTGGCCGGAGACGTTGAGTACATCATCCACCCGGCCGGTGATCCAGTAGTAGCCGTCCTCGTCGCGACGGGCACCGTCGCCGGTGAAGTAGCGACCCGGGAAGGTGGAGAAGTAGGTCTGCTCGAAGCGCTCGTGATCGCCGAACACGGTACGCATCTGGCCGGGCCAGGAGTCGGTGATCACCAGGTTGCCCTCGGTGGCGCCTTCCAGCGGCTCACCCAGGTTGTCCACCAGAGCAGGCTGTACTCCGAAGAAGGGACGAGTGGCCGAGCCGGGCTTGAGCGCGGTGACGCCGGGCAGCGGAGTGATGAGGATGCCGCCGGTCTCGGTCTGCCACCAGGTGTCGACGATGGGGCAGCGCTCGTCGCCGATGGTGCGGTAGTACCACTCCCAGGCTTCCGGGTTGATGGGTTCACCCACCGACCCCATGATGCGCAGGCTGGTGCGGGAAGTGCCTTCGACAGCCTCCTTGCCCTTGGCCATCAGTGCGCGAATGGCGGTGGGGGCGGTATAGAGGATGGTGACCTGGTGTTTGTCCACCACCTGACTCATGCGGTTGGTGGCCGGGTAATTGGGCACCCCTTCGAACATGACGGTGGTGGCGCCGTTGGCCAGCGGCCCGTAGACCAGATAGGAGTGACCGGTGACCCAGCCCACGTCGGCGGTACACCAGTAGATGTCCTCTTCGTGGTAATCGAACACGTATTTGAAGGTGAGGGCGGCATAGACCAGATAGCCGCCCGTGGTGTGCAGCACACCCTTGGGTTTGCCGGTGGAGCCGGAGGTGTAGAGCACGAACAGGGGATCTTCGGCGCCCATGGCTTCGGGCGGACAATCCGGGTTGGCGGCGTTGACCGCATCATGCCACCAGATGTCTCTGTGATCGTGCCAGGCCACGTTGCCACCGGTGCGCTTGAGGACGATCACCTTGCTGACCTTGGTATCCGGGTGGGTAAGGGCCTCATCCACGTTCTTCTTGAGGGGGATGGGACGACCGCCTCGCAACCCCTCATCGGCGGTGATGACGACGGAGGCGCCGGAGTCGATGATGCGGCCCGAGAGCGCCTCCGGCGAGAAGCCGCCGAAGACGATGCTGTGCACGGCCCCGATGCGGGTACAGGCCAGCATGGCGATGGCCGCCTCCGGCACCATGGGCATATAAAGGCAGACCATGTGGCCACGCTTGACCCCCTGGGTTTTGAGCACGTTGGCAAACTTGCACACTTCGGCGTGCAGTTCGCGATAGGTGATCTTGCGATCTTCGGCCGGGTTGTCCCCTTCCCAGATGATGGCGACTTTGTCGCCGCGCTCGCTCAGATGACGATCCAGGCAGTTGGCCGAGACGTTGAGCAGACCATCCTCATACCACTTGATGGAGACGTGGCCCGGATCGTAGGAGGTGTTCTTGACGCGGGTGTAGGGGGTCATCCAGTCGAGGATCTTGCCCTGCTCCCCCCAGAAGGCGTCCGGATCCTGCACCGACGCCTGATACATGGCTTCATAACCTTCCTTGTCCAGCAGGGCGCCGTTGCCGATGTGGGCCTTGACCGGGTAGACCTTGCTCTCGCTCATCTCTCACTCCTGTGAATACATTTTCTTAATGATTGAGTAACAACTTATACCTTTGGTTCCCGAGGGCAATTAGACTTTTGGATAGCGACGAAGATAGCGGCCCCGAAGGCCATGATGAGGAAGCAGAAGGGAGCCATGGGCTCCCTTCTTTGCGTGCGTGGTGGCGTGGCCAAGGCTCAATGGCGGAGGGGGAGCAGGGAAGGCAGGCTGGGTTCTGGCAGGGGATGGCTGAACAGGTAGCCCTGTCCCTCCTCGCAACGCAGGGATTGCAGGAACTGGCGCTGGGGCTGGGTTTCTATCCCTTCCGCCGTGACGGCCATGCCGAGGGAGCTGGCCAGCTGGACTATGGTCCGGCACAGCTCGCGGCTGTGCTTGTCGTCGGGCAACGCCTGGACGAAGGCCCTGTCTATATTGATGCGATCGATGGGCAGGCTCCTGAGCAGGCTCAGGGAGGAGAAACCGGTGCCGAAGTCGTCGATGGCGATCTGCACCCCCAGCGCCTTGAGACGGGTGAAGAGCCGCAGACTGTGATCCACGCTCTGGATGATGCTCTCGGTCACCTCGATCTCCAGCCGTTCGGCAGGAAAACCGGTCTCGGCCAGAATGGCTGTCACCCGCTCCACGTAGTCGTGGGAACGCATCTCCCTGACCGACACATTGACCGAGAGCCTGGGCACGGCGCGCCCTTCAGCCAGCCACTGCTGCCCTTGCCGGCAGGCGGTGCGCATCACCCATTCGCCCAGTGGTTCGATGAGACCGCACTCCTCTGCCACCGGAATGAAACGGTCCGGGGATATCATGCCAAGGCTGGGATGCTGCCAGCGGATCAGGGCCTCCAGGCCGCTGAGATGACCATCCGCCAGATCCGTCATGGGTTGGTAGAGCAGGCGAAACTCTTGCTGCTCAATGGCCTTGAGCAGTCCCTGCTCCAGCAGCATCCGCTCCCTGGTCTGTGCCGTCATGTCGGGGGAGTGGAACAGATAGCCGTTGCGGCCACGGCGCTTGGCTTCATGCATGGCGTTGTCCGCCGCGCTGATGAGGCTGTCCGGGGTCTGGCCATGCTCCGGATAGAGGGAGACGCCGATGCTGGCGGAGAGCCTCACCCGCTCCTGGGCGATGTCGGCGGGATCGTGCAGCCTGCGTTGCAACCCCTCGATGAGACCCAGCAGATCCTGGGTGTCTCTGATGGCGGGCAGCAACACCAGAAATTCGTCTGCCCCCAGCCGGATGGCGATGTCTCCGGGGCGCAGGCAGTGGCGAATGCGGTCTGCCGACAGCTTGAGCAGCAGATCGCCGGCACTGTGCCCCAGGTTGTCGTTGATGAGCTTGAAGCCGTCGAGATCGATGAACAGCAGCGCCAGGACGTGGTGGTTCACCCTGGCCGTCTCTATCTCCAGGGTGAGGCGCTCTTGCAGCAGATGGCGATTGCCGAGATCGGTGAGAGGATCGTAATAGGAGAGGTGCTGCAAGCGGGCTTCGGCCTGATAGAGACGCAGTGCATGAAGGTGGGTCATTTCCTGCAGGCCGGGGACGCGGGTGCGTCGAGGTGAGGGCCTGTCTGTACGGACTCCCTCATCACGAGGAAGATGCCGCTGAAGGTGCCCTCCTCATCCAGCACGGAGCTGACGCTCACTTGCCAGCGTGCGGGAGAGGCCGCGCGGGAGAGACCGACCGTCTCCACCTCAAATGCGCATCGGGGGGCCCCTTGTCGCAGTTGCTGAAACAGCGGGAGCAGCTGGGGAGTCTGGGCAGGGACAATGTCGAACAGCGTCTTGCCCGGGTGCTCTGCCCGTGCGAGGCCGGTCAGTTCGGCAAAGCGTCCGTTGACGTCGCGATACCTGAATTCGTGATCGAAGACCCCAATCCCGACGGGCGCCTGGGCGAACAGCTGTTGCAACTCGTAGGGAGAGAGCGGGCCTGACAAATGCCGTGTCGGAACCGATTCGGGCAGCACTTTTTCCATGGGGGCTCCTGAATTGATTGCTTTGTCATTTGGACGACTGTGTCAGTATGGCAGGAAGTGTCAGGAGAGAAAGAAAGTGTGAGAAGGGTGTGAAATCAACGAGATGTCAGCCTTTCTGGCGGCCAAACGCCTGGATCCCGCGAACAAATACCAGCCAGCCCACCAGATGAAACGGCAACGCCATGGCGTAGAGCACCAGCCAGTGGCTCTCGGTGCCGCTGCTGTTGATGAAATCTGCCCAGGCGGCGAGCAGGGCCAGCATGCCCGCTATCTGGAAACGGCGACGCAGCACCACTTCCACCCCGAGATTGGCGAGGTAGAGGGTCAGCAGGATGCCGGCAAAGCCGGTGAGCTGGGCGGTGCCGTAGAGCGCGCGGTCCGGGTTGAACAGCAGCGTCACGAGGGGAGTGAGACCCTGATCCAGCGGGATCAGGGCCAGCAGCCAGCATGCGATAAGAAGCAGGGCTGTCTTCATGCCGGGCTCAGTCGGCGGACGGTGCCGGTTTGACCAGGGAGAGGTAGTTGGCGTCCATCTTGAGGAACACCCCCAGCAGGCGGGCACTGGCACCGTAGAAGCCAAACTTGTCGGCGGCCCGGCAGGCCTGCTCGAAGCGCTCGAACCAGCCCAGCAGGTGACCGTGCAGCAGGGACTCCTGCTCGCCGAGCCAGCTTTCACGCTGGGCGGCGGTGGTCGACTCGGCGGCGCGGATGATGAGGCTGCCCATCAGATCCAGCTCGATGGCCAGATGATCGGCAGGCTCATTGTATTTGTCGCTGACGTTGATGCCGAGGCGATCGAGGCGTGCCTGCATCTCGGTCATGGGGGCCTGCATCAGCTGCTTGCCTTCGCTCCGGTAGAGGGATTCGTAGGGCAGGGCACCCTGCCCGGGAGCGCTCAGGAACAGGCCGGCGAAGTCGGCGGCCAGGGCCGTCTGGCGCTCGGGGCGCACCAGCAGGCGGGCGATGGCATCGTTGAGCTCGGCCACGGCTTCGCGCATGGGATCGAGGGTGGAGAGGCTCTTCAAGAAGCTGCGCACGTCATAAGTGTCGTATTCAGCGATCTGTGCATCACTGAGTTCGGCAGCAAACAGGGTGGAAAACCACCAGTAAAGCTCGGCCCGGCGTTCGCTGGTCGCCATGAATTCCTGCATTTTTCCTCCGTGGATGACAATCGGGAGCCTTGATGGCCCCCGATTCTAACGACTTTAAAAATAAAGGAAACTCATGGGGCCTTTTGGCCGGATAGCGCCAGGAGAGGGGGTCGCATTCGCGAGATGACCGTGGGCGACGAGGAGGCCGACTTACTCCTCGACGCGATAGAGCACCTGCTTGCAACGGGGGCAGATGTGCTGGCGGCGGTAATCCATCTGGTGCACCAGGCCGACCTCCCGCTGCTGATGATGACCGCAATGGATGCAGAAAATGAGATCCCCGTCGGCGGCGCCGGGATGGGCCGCCAGGTACTGCTCCCGGGTGGGAAGTGTCTCCCAGTTGGCGGTGCAGGCACCCTTGCGGCTGGCGGTGTAGTAGACCCAGTAGAAGAGAGCGAAGACCGCGACAATCACGAACAGCATCAGATGATCCATCATGGCGTTTCCCCTTGTGTTCCGGGATGGCAGGGAGCGACACCCGCTCGTGCAGATGTCCCATGGCCTAAAGATGTTATCTGTTAGTAAATGCTATATCCATGATCTGGCTCTGGTTTTCATCGCCTTGCCCGGGAAGCGGGGACGATGGCTGGAGCCGGATTGCTGGTGTGGGGAGGCCGGAGGGATGAGCGAAGCCAGAGGGCGGGATTCGAAATTTGCGACGTATTTTACATTTTATAAACAATTTTTTGGGTGGTTGGACTGTCTCTTTGATCCAGCTCACGTTACAATGCGCGGGCCCACTTCACCTATCGCGCAAACGATTTTCAGGAGATAAACGGATGTTGAAACGTGACATGACCATCGCCGGCTATGATCCAGAGCTGTGGCAGGCCATCACAGACGAGACCCGTCGTCAGGAAGAGCACATCGAGCTGATTGCGTCCGAGAACTACACCAGCCCCCGCGTCATGGAAGCCCAGGGCTCCCAGTTGACCAACAAGTACGCCGAAGGCTACCCGGCCAAGCGTTACTACGGCGGTTGCGAGTATGTGGATGTGGTTGAAACCCTGGCCATCGAGCGCGCCAAAGAGCTGTTCGGTGCCACCTACGCCAACGTGCAGCCGCACTCCGGCTCTCAGGCCAACAGCGCCGTCTACATGGCCCTGCTGCAACCGGGCGACACCGTGCTCGGCATGAACCTGGCCCACGGCGGTCACCTGACCCACGGCTCCCCCGTCAACTTCTCCGGCAAGCTGTACAACATCATCCCCTACGGCATCGACGAGTCCGGCAAGATCGACTACGACGAGATGGAGCGCCTGGCCGTTGAGCACAAGCCGAAGATGATGATCGGCGGCTTCTCCGCCTACTCCGGCATCGTCGACTGGGCCCGCATGCGCGAAATCGCCGACAAGATCGGTGCTTACCTGTTCGTGGACATGGCCCACGTGGCCGGTCTGATTGCCGCTGGCGTCTACCCGAACCCGGTGCCCCATGCTCACGTGGTCACCTCCACCACTCACAAGACCCTGGCCGGTCCGCGCGGTGGTCTGATCCTCTCCGCCGCCGACGACGAAGATCTGTACAAGAAGCTGAACTCCGCCGTCTTCCCGGGTGGTCAGGGCGGCCCGCTGATGCACGTCATCGCCGGCAAGGCCGTAGCCTTCAAGGAAGCGCTGGAGCCCGAGTTCAAGACCTACCAGGCCCAGGTCGTCAAGAACGCCAAGGCCATGGCGGCGACCTTTATCGAGCGCGGCTACAAGATCGTCTCCGGCGGTACCGACAACCATCTGATGCTGGTTGACCTGATCGGTCGCGAGCTGACCGGCAAAGATGCCGACGCAGCCCTCGGCAAGGCCAACATCACCGTCAACAAGAACTCCGTACCGAACGACCCGCGTTCCCCGTTCGTGACCTCCGGCGTGCGTATCGGCACCCCGGCCATCACCCGCCGAGGCTTCAAGGAAGCCGAGTCCATCCAGTTGGCCAACTGGATCTGCGACGTGCTGGACAGCCACGACAACGAAGAAGTGCTGGCGACCGTGCGCGAGAAGGTGCTGGACATCTGCCGCCGCTTCCCGGTCTACGCATAATCAGCCTGACCTTCAGGTTGAAGACCAATGCCACCCTCGGGTGGCATTGTTTTTTGCAGCGTCTGGCAAGATGAGACAGAGGTGATCATGTGCGATGACATGGAAGAGGACGTGCTGGAGGCGTCACTGCGGCAGACGGTTCGAACCCAGTACCACTTTCGCGCCAGCGAACAGGGGCTGCTGGCCTGGGATGTGCGCCGCTTGATCCGGCTGAGCCGCAACCTGCCGGTGCAGGCGGTGGCACTCGGCGAGATTGCCGAGCTTGACCGCGACCACTGGTACGGCCATGACGACGCCACGCCCACGGTGCGCAGCGTGGTGGCGCATTGCCAGCTCATGATGGCGGCGGATCTCGCCTATCCCATCCTGCTCGACAGCGCCGGTCGGGTGATGGATGGCATGCACCGGGTGGGCAAGGCGCTGATGCTGGGCCACAGCCATGTGGCTGCTCGCCGGTTCGCGGCGGATCCTGCCCCCGATTACCAGGATTGCGACCCCGAGGCGTTGCCCTATGACGACTGAGTCCTGCCCGAAGGTCTGGCTGGTTGTCCCTTGTTTTCATGGGCTTTTACCGGTTCTGGATGGCCGTGTTACACTGGCCGGCCTAGCGCCAGCCCCCGGGGCCCGCGCCCATTTTCATCCACGCCGGAGGTCAGATGCATTGCCCTTTCTGTAGTGCCGTTGATACCAAGGTGATCGATTCCCGTCTGGTGGCCGAGGGTCATCAGGTGCGCCGCCGTCGCGAATGCCTGCTCTGTCACGAGCGTTTTACCACCTTCGAAATGGCCGAACTGGTCATGCCTCGCGTCATCAAGTCCAACGGCTCCCGCGAGCCCTTCAACGAAGACAAGCTGCGTGCCGGCATTCTGCGGGCGCTGGAGAAGCGGCCGGTGAGCATGGAGGCTATCGAGAAGGCGGTCAACCACATCAAGTCCCGCCTGCGGGCCACCGGTGAGCGGGAGGTGGCCTCCCAGCTGGTGGGCAATCTGGTGATGGATGAGCTCAAGAGCCTGGACAAGGTGGCCTACATCCGCTTTGCCTCCGTCTACCGCAGCTTTGAAGACATTCGCGAATTCGGGGAAGAGATCGCCAAGCTGGAGAAGTAACGTCGGCCTGTCGCTCCCTATGTGAATAAGAGAGGGGCTGCCGTTGCGGCAGCGCCAGTTGTTACACCAGTGAGACATCCAGATAGCGCATCGTTGCACTGGTGAAAAAGTATGAGGGCGTGCGGCCGCATCCTGCGATGTGTGTGCCCGTCGCCATGGCGTCAGATGCCATGGCCGATCTGCCCGAGAAGGCGTGCTGCAAGCGCGTACACCCTATTTTCTTGTCCCATCGGATGGCCGTGCCACCGGGGACAGGTTGCTGGACACAGGAGCCCGGATGTTTAGTCAAGACGATTACCAATGGATGAGCCGGGCCCTCGAACTGGCCCGGCGCGGCCGTTACACCACGGCTCCCAACCCCTGCGTCGGCGCCGTGCTGGTGAAGGCCGGCGTGGTGGTGGGGGAGGGCTGGCACAAGCGGGCCGGTGAGCCCCATGCCGAGGTCTATGCCCTGCACGCGGCAGGGGAAGAGGCCCGCGGTGCCACCGCCTATGTGACCCTGGAGCCCTGCTCCCATCATGGTCGCACGCCCCCCTGCGCCGAGGCGCTCATCAAGGCCGGGGTGACCCGGGTGGTGGCTGCCATGGTGGATCCCAATCCCCAGGTGGGCGGGCGCGGCCTGCGGATGCTCTCCGAGGCGGGGATCAAGACCGATTTCGGCCTGCTGGCCGCAGAAGCCGAGGCCCTCAATCCCGGTTTCTTCAAGCGGATGCGCACCGCGTTTCCGCTGGTGACGGTCAAGCTGGGGGCGAGCCTGGATGGTCGCACCGCCATGGCGAGTGGCGAGAGCCAGTGGATCACCTCTCCGGAGGCGCGCCGGGACGTGCAGCGGCTGCGGGCCCGTCACGATGCAGTCCTCTCCAGCGCCGAAACCGTGCTGGCGGATGGCGCCTCCCTCACCGTGCGCTGGGACGAGCTGCCCCCCTCGGTCAAGGCGGTCTATCCCAAAGAGACCCTGCGCCAGCCACTTCGAGTCATCGTGGATTCGCAAAACCGGCTCACCCCGGATCTGCCCCTGTTCCAGAGCGAGAGCCCGGTACTGCTGGCCCGCCACAAGGCATCCGGTGAGTGGCCCGCCTGGGTGCAGCAGCTGGAGGTGCCGCTGCTGGATGGCAAGCTGGATCTGGTCAGTCTGTTCATGCTGCTGGCCAAACAGAACGTCAACTCGGTACTGGTGGAGGCGGGGCCGCGGCTGTGCGGCGCCCTGCTGGAGAAGGGGCTGGTGGACGAGCTGGTGCTCTATCAGGCGCCCAAACTGATGGGGGATGAGGGGCGCGGCCTGTTCCATCTGCCGGGGCTGACCCGGCTGTTCCAGGCCCCCAAACTCAACCTCAAGGATGTGCGCATGCTTGGCCAGGATATTCGCATCACTGCGAAAATAGCCTGATTTTTCAATGTTCACGGGGGCATCCATCGCCCCCGTCATCAGCAAGGTGATCTGCATGTTTACCGGAATTATCGAAGCGGTGGGAACCCTGGCCGAGCTGCGTCGCCAGGGGGAGGACATGGCCCTCACCGTGCACGCGCCGACCCTGGACTTCAGTGACGTCAAGCTGGGCGACTCCATCGCCACCAACGGCGTCTGCCTCACCGTGGTGGCGCTCGGGGATCACAGCTATACCGCCGACGTCTCCCTGGAGACCCTCTCCCGCACCGGTTTTTCTGCCGCCAAGGTGGGGGATCCGGTCAACCTCGAGAAGGCGTTGATGCCCACCTCCCGCCTCGGCGGCCACCTGGTCTCCGGCCACGTGGACGGTATCGGCGAGGTGAAGAGCAAATCGTCCAGCGGCCGCGCCATCGAATACTGGATCAAGGCGCCGGGGGAGCTCTCGCGCTACATCGCCGAGAAGGGGTCGATTGCGGTGGATGGCATCAGCCTCACCGTCAATGCGGTTCAGGGGGATCTGTTCCGGCTGACCATCGTGCCCCACACCGCCCAGGAGACCACCATCGCCCGCTGGAAACCCGGCTACCGGGTCAACCTCGAGGTGGACCAGATAGCCCGCTATCTGGAGCGGCTGATGACGGGCAAGCGCGAGGAGAGCAGTGCCTCTACCCTGACCCTGGAGAAGCTGGCCCAGTCCGGATTCTTGTGAGCCGTTTTGACGGGAAAACGCGGTTCTGTGATCCCGCGCGGATTGAAACGGGGCCGCGTGCCCCCATCTAGAGCACAATACGCAGTATCAAGTCGAGCCGACTGGCTCAATCCCCAAGCATGTTGATGGAGTAGCCCATGGCGCTGAGCACGACCCAGGAAATCATTGCCGATATCAAGGCTGGCAAGATGGTGATCCTGATGGATGACGAAGACAGGGAGAACGAAGGGGACCTGATCATGGCCGCCTCCTGTGTCCGCCCGGAAGACATCAACTTCATGGCGCGCTACGGTCGTGGCCTCATCTGTCTGACCCTGACCCGGGATCGCTGCAAGCAGCTGGCGCTGCCGCTGATGGTCGATCGCAACAATGCCCAGTTCTCCACCGCCTTCACCGTCTCCATCGAGGCGGCGGAAGGGGTGACCACCGGCATCTCCGCCGCCGACCGCGCCGTCACCGTGCAGGCTGCGGTGGCGCCCCATGCCAAGGCCGCCGATCTGGTGCAGCCCGGCCACATCTTCCCGCTGATGGCGCAGGATGGCGGTGTGTTGACCCGCGCCGGCCACACCGAAGCGGGCTGCGATCTGGCCCGGCTGGCCGGCTTCGAGCCTGCCTCCGTCATCGTCGAGATCCTCAACGAAGACGGCACCATGGCCCGGCGCCCGGATCTCGAGATCTTCGCCGAGCAGCACGGCATCAAGCTCGGCACCATTGCCGACCTTATCGAATACCGCAACCAGCACGAGACCACGGTAGAGAAGGTGGCCGAGTGCAAGTTGCCCACCGAATACGGCGAGTTCGACCTCGTCACCTTCCGCGACACCATCGACAACCAGGTCCACTTCGCCCTGAAGAAAGGGGACGTGAAGGCCGACCAGCCGACCCTGGTACGGGTGCACCTGCACGACGTGCTGAGCGATCTGCTGCTCACCGACCGCCACAGCGCCCGCAGCTGGCCGCTGCCCAAATCCATGGCCCGCATCGCCGACGAGGGCGGGGTGCTGGTGATCCTGGGGGCGGAAGCCCATGGCGCCGAGCTGCTGGCCAGGGTCAAGGGTTTTGAAGCCGCCGACAAGGGGCTGGCGCCGGAAGGGGCCAAGTGGCAGGGCACCTCGCGCCGGGTCGGCGTCGGTTCCCAGATCCTCAAGGCGCTGGGGGTCGGCAAGATGCGCCTATTGAGCTCTCCCAAGAAGTACCATGCCCTCGGTGGCTTTGGTCTGGAAGTGGTGGAGTACGTCGGCGAGTAAGCGCTGCGTACGGTTGAATTCATCACCATGGCCGCCCGTTGCGGCCATGGTTTTTTGTCGCGGCTCTGTTGTGCTAGAATGCGTGCACTTTTGAGCCCGGCCCCTAATTGATTGCACAGAGACAGGATTTCCAATGAAGATTATCGAAGGAAATATCGCCGCTCCCGAGGCGCGTGTTGCTATTGTCGTTGCCCGTTTCAACAGCTTCATCAATGACAGCCTGGTGAACGGCGCGCTGGACGTGCTGAAGCGTCAAGGTCAGGTCCAGGAGAGCAATCTGACCCTGGTGCGCGTACCGGGGGCCGTCGAAATTCCCCTGGCGGCCAAGAAGCTGGCCAAGAGCGGTCAATACGACGCCATCGTCGCACTCGGCACCGTCATCCGCGGCGGTACCTACCACTTCGAACTGGTAGCGAGCGAGAACGGCAAGGGTCTGGCCCAGGTGATGATGGAATACGACATTCCCGTTGCCTTCGGCGTGCTGACCACCGAAAACATTGAACAAGCCATCGAACGCGCCGGTACCAAGGCGGGTAACAAGGGTGCAGAGGCTGCACTGAGCGCGCTCGAAATGATCAACGTCCTGAAACAACTGGACGTGTAACGAGGAGAAATGCATTGAAACCGTCCGAGCGCCGTAAGGCCCGCCATTGCGCCACCCAGGCCATCTACCAGTGGCAGATGACCCAGGCCAACGTGGGCGACATCGAAGAGCAGTTCAAGATCGATCAGGACACCAAGGGTGTGGACCTGAACTATTTCCGCGATCTGCTGTTCGGGGTAGCGGTCCACTGCAACGAGCTGGACAAGGTGTTCGCGCCTTTCCTCTCCCGTCCGCTGGAAGAAGTGGACATGGTGGACAAGGCGATCCTGCGTCTGGCGACCTACGAGCTGACCCGTCGTGAAGATGTGCCGCCGCGCGTGGTGATCAACGAAGCGATCGAGCTGGCCAAAGCCTTCGCCGCCGATGACAGCCACAAGTTTGTCAACGGCGTCCTGGACAAGGTGATCAAGACGCTGCCCAAGCGCTGATCCTGCTGTCCGTCAGCAATTAAGAGAGGAGCCAGCTTATTGCTGGCTTTTTACTGTATGGGTGAATTTGAGCTGATTGAGAAGTACTTCAAGGTCCCCCACGCCCGCAAGGACGTGGTGATGGGCCCTGGAGATGACTGTGCCCTGCTGACCCTGCCCCCCGACGCCCAGTTGGCGGTGAGCACGGACACCCTGGTGAGCGGCGTGCACTTCTTCCCCGACATGGATCCGGTGGATCTCGGCTACAAGGCGCTGGCGGTCAATCTCTCCGATCTGGCCGCCATGGGGGCCGAGCCGCGCTGGGTCTCCCTGGCCCTGACCCTGCCCGCCATCAACGAGCGTTGGGTCGCCGGTTTCGCCGAAGGGTTCCTCGAGCTCGCCGAGTACTACAACGTGGCGCTGGTGGGGGGAGACATGACCCGCGGGCCCCTCTCCATCACCGTCTCGGTGAAAGGATCGGTCCCGGCAGGTCGCGCCCTGATGCGCAGCGGCGCCAAGGCCGGTGACGGGGTCTACGTGACCGGCACCCTGGGGGATGCCGCCCTGGCGCTCTCCCACCTGCTGGGCAAGCGCACCCTCAACGAGAACCAGCTGGCGGCCGTGCTGCCGCGCCTCGACCATCCCCATCCCCGCATCCTGGCCGGTCAGGCCCTGCGCGGGCTGGCCAGCAGCGCCCTGGATCTCTCAGACGGCCTGGCTTCGGATCTCGGCCACATCCTCAAGGCGTCCGGCGTGCG
Source organism: Aeromonas sp. s9 (assembly GCF_040907765.1). NCBI lineage: Bacteria > Pseudomonadati > Pseudomonadota > Gammaproteobacteria > Aeromonadales > Aeromonadaceae > Aeromonas > Aeromonas sp. s9. The sequence goes on along the minus strand of NZ_JBFOCK010000066.1, from coordinate 137,267 downwards.
GGCCCAGATCGATCTCAACCTGCTGCCCCTCTCCCCCGTGTTGCAGGATGCGGTGCCGGCCATGGATGCCTGGCAGCTGGCCCTGGCCGGGGGCGACGACTACGAGCTCTGCTTCACCGTGCCCCAGGAGCATCACGGTGCCCTGGACACGGCGCTGGCCAATTGTGGCGTGAAGTTCACCCGCATCGGTCGCATCCTGGTCGGGGAGCCTGGCATCGACTACCTGCAGGACGAACAACCCGTCGAACTGCACCTCAAGGGCTGGGATCACTTCGCATGATGTCTTTCAAGATAAAGCCCGAACTGACGCGGCTGAACCTTAAAAACCCGCTCCACTTTCTGGCGGTGGGGTTTGGCTCCGGCCTCTCCCCCAAGGCGCCGGGCACCATGGGGACCCTGGCAGCCATCCCGCTCTATCTGTTGGTGAGCGGGCTGTCGACCTCCTGGTTCATCGCCCTGCTGGTGGTGGGTTTCGTGGCGGGCATCCGCATCTGCCAGAGCGCCACCGACGCCATCGGGATGCCGGATCACGGGGCTATCGTCTGGGACGAGGTCATCGGATTCGGGGTCACCATGATTGCGGCCCCGGCCGGCTGGGAGTGGGTGCTGGCGGGTTTCGTGCTGTTTCGCCTGTTCGACGTGCTCAAGCCCTGGCCCATCTCCTGGTTCGATCGCCGCATTCACGGCGGGCTTGGCATCATGCTGGACGATCTCATCGCCGGCCTGTTCGCCCTGGCCTGCATGCAACTGCTTGCCCACTGGTGAGGGGAGGCGGCTCCCGAACGCCCGTCTCGTTGTTTTTTCACTCCTCTCCTCTTGCAAAGAGGTCGGATATACCGCACACGCAGGCCCTGAGGGGCCTGCGTTTTTTTGTATGCAATCCCTCCCGGCTTGCCGTGCCGGCGGGCCTGTGGCCCAGGTTGATCCTTCTGCATTGTCCCTATTTAGCTCTGCCTATTTTTCCTTACTCCGGATATGCTGCCGTCAAAAAATCATTTCACATAAATATTCACTACTCATTCGAAGCTCGCCAGCATAATGCTGATAGTGAATAAGATGGTTTGTTGCTATTTTGTTGAAACATAATTGGTTGATGGTCTCGCATTGCCAGCGTAATCTCTGGTAATGTGACTTTTATCGACATTTTAACCCCAGGGTGTCGGCATTCTCTGGGCAAAGTATTGCGAAATTGTATAACTGGATCATTTACACCTGCGGGCAAACCGACTAACTTACTCGCGGGTTATTCCAAAAAAATGCAAAAAACCCGCCCGGATCGCTGGTTTGGCTGCCTCATGGATTGAGCGTTAATTACACAAAAACGGCTCTCGAGCAGTACCAAGGCACAACCAGCATCTGCGGCTGATTTACGGACGAATTATTTGGGACGGATGTCCCCCGCAGAGGTAACCATGTCCTTGCTTGAAGTCAAAAACTTGCGGATCGAGTACCCCTCCCGCTACGGGGTGCTTGCCGCGGTCAAGGATCTCTCTTTTTCTGTTGAAAAGGGCGAGATCGTCGGCGTCGTCGGTGAGTCCGGCGCTGGCAAATCCACCATCGGCAACGCCGTCATCGATCTGTTGAGCCCGCCCGGTCGCATCGCCCGTGGTGACATCTACCTCAACGGCGAGCTCATCTCCGGCAAGAGCCAGAACGAGATGCGGGCCATTCGTGGCTCGCGTATCGGTTTCATCTTCCAGGATCCCATGACCTCCCTCAATCCGCTGTTCACCGTGGAGCAGCAGCTGGTGGAGACCATCCTCGCCAACACCGACCTGTCCCGCGAGGCGGCCTTTGCCAAGGCCCTCGAGCTGATGGGGGCGGTGGGGATCCCGAACCCGGACGTGCGCATCAAGCAGTATCCTCACCAGTTCTCCGGTGGCATGCGCCAGCGGGTAGTGATCGCCATCGCCCTCTCCGGGGATCCCGAGCTCATCATCGCCGATGAGCCGACCACGGCGCTGGACGTCTCCATCCAGGATCAGATCCTCCAGCTCATCCGCAACCTGTGCAAAGAGCGCCAGGTCGGCTGCATGCTGGTGACTCATGACATGGGGGTGGTCTCCAACGTTACCGACAAGGTGGCGGTGATGTACCGCGGCGATCTGGTGGAGTTCGGCACCACGGAACAGGTGCTGGGCCGCCCCAATCACCCCTATACCCGCAGCCTCATCTCGGCGGTTCCCCGCTCGGATGTCAAGCTGGTACGCTTCCCCCTGGTCTCCTATATCGAGGATGCCGGTGCGGCGGATACCAGCATCGATCTCAAGACCCACTGGCTCGGCCAGAGTCAGGACGAGCGCACCTATGAAGGCGCGCTGTTGCGGGTGGAGAACGTGGATCTGAAGTTCGTCACCAAGGATTCCATCTTCCCGAGCCGCCGCCAGTACGTGCGCGCCTGCAACAACATCAGCTTCGAGATCTTCGAGGGTGAGACTTTCGGTCTGGTGGGGGAGTCGGGCTCCGGCAAGTCCACCATCGCCCGTGCCATCACCGGGCTCTATCCGCCCGATACCGGCAAGATTGTCTTCGAGGGGATCGATCTCACCGCCCTGAAAGGGGAGCACGAGCGTCGCCCCCTGCGCCGCCAGATGCAGATGGTGTTCCAGAATCCCTACTCTTCGATGAACCCGCGCATGAAGGTGCGTGACATCATCGCCGAGCCGATCCGCTTCCACCGCCTCGCCGAGAGCGAGCGGCAGATAGAGCAGATCGTCGGGGACCTGCTGGATCACGTGGGCCTGGGCCGCGGCGCCGGGGTCAAGTATCCCCACGAGTTCTCCGGTGGTCAGCGCCAGCGCATCTCCATTGCCCGCGCCCTGGCGACCCGCCCGCGCTTCCTCATCTGCGACGAGCCCACCTCGGCGCTGGATGTCTCGGTGCAGGCCCAGATCCTCAACCTGCTCAAAGACTTGCAACAGGAGCTTGGGCTCACCATGCTGTTCATCAGTCACGATCTGCCGGTCATCCGCCAGATGTGCGACCGCATCGGTGTGATGCAGCACGGTCATCTGGTGGAAGTGGCCGAGACCGAGAAACTGTTCACCAATGCCGAGCATGAGTACAGCCGCAAGCTGATCTCCCTCATGCCGGAATTCAAGGGAATGTCCCGCGAGGGGCTGGAAATCGCAAGCTAGGAAAGCACCGGTTCGCCGGTTTGTCTGTCAATAAAAAGCCAAAAGCATGGAGAAAGACATGAAGAAAGGATTATCCAAGATCGCCATGGCGCTGTTCGCCGCTGGTCTCGCGTTCAACGTTTCTGCTGCCGACATCAAGGTCGCCGTCGCGTCCGACGCCACCTCGCTGGACCCGCAGGAGCAGCTCTCCGGTCAGACCCTGGAGATGTCTCACCTGGTGTTCGACCCCCTGATGCGTTACACCCAGGATCTGCAGTTCGAGCCGCGTCTGGCCGAGAAGTATGAGCGCATCGACGACAAGACCGTCCGTTTCCACCTGCGCAAGGGTGTGAAGTTCCACTCCGGCAACGACTTCACCGCCGATGACGTGGTATGGACCGTCAACCGTCTGAAGGCCTCCCCGGACTTCAAGGCGATCTTCGACCCCATCGCCGAAGCCAAGAAGGTGGATGATTTCACCGTGGATCTCGTCACCGCCAAGCCGTTCCCGCTGGTGCTGCAGACCGTCACCTACATCTTCCCGATGGACTCCAAGTTCTATAGCGGCAAGACAGAGGCGGGCAAGGACAAGGCCGAGATCGTGAAGAACGGTGATTCCTTCGCCTCCACCAATGTCTCCGGTACCGGTCCGTTCAGCGTCAAGTTCCGCGAGCAGGGCGTGAAGCTGGAATACGTGCGCAACGCCAACTACTGGGACAAGGCCTCCAAGGGCAACGTCGAAAACCTGACCGTGGTACCGATCAAGGAAGACGCCACCCGTGTTGCAGCCCTGCTGGGCGGCGACGTGGACATGATCTACCCGGTTGCCCCGAACGATCTGGAGCGCGTGAAGAACGGCAAGGATTCCCAGCTGGTCACCCTGTCCGGTACCCGTGCCATCATCATCGAGCTGAACCAGAACACCAACCCTGCGCTGAAAGACAAGCGCGTGCGTCAGGCGATCAACTACGCCATCAATCAGGTGGGCATCGTCGACAAGATCAACAAGGGCTTCGGTACCCCGGCCGGCCAGCTGAGCCCGAAAGGCTACGCAGGCTACAACGAGGCGCTCAAGCCCCAGTATGATCTGGCCAAGGCCAAGGAGCTGATGAAGGAAGCCGGTTACGAGAAGGGCTTCAAGATGAGCTTCATCTCCCCGGCTGCCCGCTACGTCAACGACGTCAAGATTGCCCAGGCCGTCTCCGCCATGCTGTCCAAGATCAACATCAAGGTGGATCTGAAGACCATGCCGGTGGCCCAGTACTGGCCGGAGTTTGACAAGTGCGCCGCTGACATGCAGCTGATCGGCTGGCACTCCGACACCGAAGACAGTGCGAACTTCTTCGAGTTCCTGACCTTCACCAAGGATGCCAAGACCGGCATGGGTCAGTACAACTGCGGCGGTTATGCCAACGCGGAAGCTGACAAGATGGTGATGGAAGCCAACACCGAGACCGATCCTGCCAAGCGTGCCGCCATCCTGCAGAAGGTGGAAGCCATGCTGATCGACGACGCTGCCTATGTGCCGCTGCACTGGGAAGACCTGGCCTACGGTGCCAAGAAGAACGTCGACATCAAGCCGGTGGTCAACGTGATGAACTTCCCTTATCTGGGTGACCTGGTGGTCAACAAGTAAGCGAAGCGTTTAAGGAAGGACCCGGCGGGGCACCCATGGTTGCCCCGCCATTAACAGAAGCCTGTGCCAAGACACAGGCCACGTAGAAGGACAAGCATGTTTACATTCCTGCTGAAACGGTTCTATCAGGCCGTGATAGTGATGTTCGTCATCAGCCTGGTCGCCTTCTCCATCCAGGACAACCTGGGGGATCCGCTGCGCGAGCTGGTGGGACAATCCGTCTCCGAGTCCGTGCGCCAGGAGCTGCGCGACAAGATGGGACTCAATGATCCCTTCCTCGTGAAATACAGCCGCTTCTTGAAGAACGCGGTACACGGGGATCTGGGCACTTCCTATTTCTTCAAGCGACCAGCCCTCGAGGTTATCCTCGACAAGCTGGTGGCTACCCTTGAGCTGGTGTTTGCCGCCGCGCTCATCATCGTCGTGGTCTCCATTCCGCTGGGGGTTTATTCGGCGATAAGACCGCGCAGCATCCTCACCAAGGTCATCATGGCGGTGAGCAGCATCGGCATCTCGATCCCGGTCTTCCTGACCGCCATCATGCTGATGTACCTCTTCTCCATCCAGCTGGGCTGGCTGCCGGCCTATGGCCGTGGCGAGACCTATAACCTGCTGGGCTGGGATTCGGGCTTCTTCACCTGGGACGGTATCCTGCACCTGGTGCTGCCTGCGGTCTCCCTCTCCTCCATCATGCTGCCGCTGTTCATCCGGCTGGTGCGCTCGGAGATGCTGGAGCAGCTCTCCTCCGAGTACGTCAAGTTTGCCCGTGCCAAGGGGCTGGACAACAACAAGGTCTACTACCAGCACGCCCTGAAGAACACCATGCTGCCGGTCATCACGGTGGGCGGTGTGCAGATCGGGACCATGGTGGCCTACACCATCCTGACCGAAAGTGTGTTCCAGTGGCCGGGGACCGGCTTCCTCTTCCTTGAGGCGATCCACCGTGTCGATACGCCGCTGATCACTGCCTACGTCATCTTCGTCGGCCTCATTTTCGTGGTGACCAATACCCTGGTCGACCTGCTCTACGGGTTGATCAACCCGACCGTCAACCTGACCGCCAAGGGGTAACAGATGACTAATGCTGTAACTGCAAGCCCAAGCCGTTGGGCACGCTTCAAAAATTCCGACATCGTCTACTACTTCCTGCGGGACAAGGTAGCCATGTTCAGCTTTGCGGTGTTTGTGGTCTTCGTGCTGGCGGCCCTGCTGGCACCCTGGATCGCACCGCACAACGTCTATGACCAGACCAGCTTCGATCTGATGGATGCGGAGCTGCCCCCCTCCTGGCTGGAAGGGGGCGAGGCCCGCTTCTGGCTCGGGACCGATAACCAGGGACGCGACATCTGGAGCACCATCCTCTATGGCGCCCGCATCTCGCTGACCATTGGTCTGTTCGCGGTGGGGCTGCAGCTGGTGCTCGGTATCGTCATCGGTCTGATGGCCGGTTACTTTGGTGGTCGCATCGACAACCTGCTGATGCGCTTTGCCGATGTGCAGCTGTCGTTCTCCACCATGATGGTGGCCATCATCATCTCCGCCATCTTCCAGGCGACCTTTGGCTCCGAGTTCTACTCGAAGTTCGCCATCCTGATGCTGGTGGTGATCATCGGTATCGCCGAGTGGCCCCAGTATGCCCGGACGGTGCGCGCCTCCGTGCTGGCGGAGAAGAAGAAGGAGTATGTTGAAGCGGCTCAGGTGATGGGGTTCCGCGCCCCGCGCATCATGTTCCGCCACATTCTGCCGAACTGCCTGTCGCCCATCTTGGTCATCTCCACCGTGCAGGTGGCGAACGCCATCATGAGCGAGGCGGCCCTCTCCTTCCTGGGTCTGGGGATGCCGGTTGATCAACCGTCCCTGGGGTCGCTCATCAGCGTGGGCTTCAACTACATCTTCTCCGGATCCTGGTGGATCACCGCCTTCCCGGGCCTCTGCCTGGTGGTGCTGGTGCTGGTGATCAACCTGCTGGGTGACTGGCTGCGGGATGTGTTCAACCCGAAGATCTACAAGGGCTGATAAACCTTTCCACGAACTGGCTGCGAGGCCGTGATCAAGGTTCATGTGCTGCTCGCTTATGTAGAACCAAGGAGTGCTCATGTATGTCTCGGTTCCTGAGCGGCTTGTAACCTTGTTGACGGCCTTCTCGCGACAGTATCTGAACAGGGTTGGTCTGGCACAGTGAATAACAAAAAAGGGCGCCATCAGGCGCCCTTTTTTATTGCTTGCGATAACCCTTGTCAGGCCTGCAGCCAGCTCTCGATGCGGGTCTGAATGCCCACGCTGTCCAGCCCCAGCAGGGCGTAGATCTCATCCTGGGTGCCCTGCTCGATGAAGCGGTCCGGCAGGCCGAGGTTGAGCACCGGTTTGCACTGCTTGCAGCCCATCAGCAGCTCGTTCACCGCAGAGCCTGCACCGCCCATGATGGCGTTGTCCTCGAGGGTGACGAACTGATCGTGGGAGGCGGCCAGAGAGAGCACCAGCGCCTCGTCCATGGGTTTGACGAAGCGCATGTCCACCAGGGTGGCATCCAGCGCCTCGGCGGCTGCTCTGGCCTGTTGCAGCAGGGTGCCGAACGCCAGGATGGCGGTCCCCTTGCCCTCGCGAACGACGCGTCCCTTGCCGAGGGGCAGGGCCTGCATCTCGCTCTCGGCCTGGATACCGGTGCCGCTGCCACGGGGGTAGCGCACCGCCACTGGCCCGTTGCACAGATAGCCGGTGTAGAGCATCTGGCGGCACTCGTTCTCGTCGGACGGGGTCATCACCACCATGTTGGGCACGGTGCGCAGGAAGCTGATGTCGAACGCCCCCTGATGGGTCGGGCCGTCGGCCCCCACCAGACCGGCCCGGTCGATGGCGAAGAGCACCGGCAGGTTCTGCAGCGCCACGTCGTGGATCAGCTGGTCATAGGCCCGTTGCAGGAAGCTCGAATAGATGGCGACCACGGGTTTCTGGTCGGCGATGGCGAGACCGGCGGCGAAGGTGACCGCATGTTGCTCGGCGATGGCCACGTCGAAGTAGCGATCCGGATATTGCTGGCTGAATTTCACCAGACCGGAGCCTTCGCGCATGGCGGGAGTGATGCCGACCACGCGCTCGTCCTTGGCGGCGATATCGCACAGCCACTGACCGAAGATGGCGGAGAAGGTGGGTTTGCCACCGGCACTCTTGGGCAGGGCACAGTCATCCGGGTTGAATTTGGGGACGGCGTGATAGCCGATGGGATCTTTTTCCGCCGGCTCGTAGCCCTTGCCCTTTTTGGTCTTGACGTGCAGCAGCTGGGGACCCTTGAGGTTGCGCATGTTGCGCAGGGTTTCGACCAGGGCATGGATGTCGTGACCGTCGATGGGGCCGATGTAGTTGAAGCCGAACTCCTCGAACAGAGTGCCGGGTACCACCATGCCCTTGAGGTGCTCCTCGGCCCGCTTGGCGAGCTCCTTGACCGGCGGCAGACCCGCCAGCACCTTCTTGCCCCCCTCGCGAATGGTGGTGTAGAGCTTGCCGGACATCAGCCTGGCGAGGTGATTGTTCAGGGCCCCCACGTTCTCGGAGATGGACATCTCGTTGTCGTTGAGCACCACCAGCATGTCCTTGTGGACGTCGCCGGCGTGATTGAGGGCCTCGAAGGCCATGCCGGCGGTGATGGCGCCATCACCGATGACCGCGACCACCTTGCGGCCAAGCCCTTCGCTCTCGGCCGCCACCGCCATGCCGAGCGCCGCCCCGATGGAGGTGCTGGAGTGGCCCACGCTGAGCACGTCGTACTCGCTCTCTTCCCGCCAGGGGAAGGGGTGCAGGCCATCTTTCTGGCGAATGGTGTGAATGCGCTCCCGTCTTCCGGTCAGGATCTTGTGGGGATAGGCCTGGTGGCCCACGTCCCACACCAGCCGATCGAAGGGGGTGTTGTAGACATAGTGCAGGGCGACCGTCAGCTCGACGGTGCCAAGGCCGGAGGCGAAGTGGCCGCTGGAGCGGCTCACCGAGCGCAGCAGATACTCGCGCAGCTCGTTGCACACCACGGGCAGCCGCTCGAAGGGGAGGGATCGCAAATCGACCGGCGTGTCCGCGAGGGCCAGGTTGGGGAAATCGCTAATATCAACGCTCATATTGTTACTGTTATCCAGCGTTTAGTGGGTTCGCTCGATGATGTAATCGGCAAACGCTTCCAGAATGTCGGTATTGTAGGGCAAGGATTGCAGGGCTGTTAAGGCCTTGTCATGCAGTTCGCGAGCCAGCTCACGGGCATTGTCGAGTCCGAGCAGGGCCGGATAGGTACTCTTTTCCAGCGCCAGATCCGAGCCTTGCGGCTTGCCCAGGGTGGCGGTATCGCCCGTGATGTCTAGGATGTCGTCCTGCACCTGGAAGGCGAGTCCGATGGCGGCGGCATAGGTTTGCAGGGCGATGAGGGTGGCGGGTTCCACGTCAGCCTTGCACAGGGCGCCGAGGGTCACGGCGCACTCGATGAGGGCCCCGGTCTTGTGGCGGTGCACCTGCTCCAGCTCGGCGAGGCTGATCCGGCGCCCTTCGGCGTCCATATCCAGTGCCTGACCGCCACACATGCCGAGATAGCCGGACGCGCGGGCCAGGGCACTCAGCATCCGCACCCGGTTGGCCATCAATGTATCGGGCATGGGGTGGTCGGCCAGAATGGAAAACGCCAGGGTCTGCAGGGCATCGCCCGCCAGGATGGCAGTGCCTTCATCGAAGGCCTTGTGTACGGTGGGCTGACCACGACGCAGGTCGTCGTCATCCATGGCGGGCAGGTCGTCGTGCAGGAGGGAGTATGCGTGAATGCACTCCACGGCGGCGGCGGGGCCATCCAGCAGTTCGCTCTTGACGCCCAGCATCTCGCCGACGGCATAGACCAGGAAGGGGCGCACCCGTTTTCCACCGAGCAGCAGGCCGTATTTCATCGCGTCCCGCAGACGTGGCGCCATGGCGGGCAGGGCGTCAAGCTGTGCCGAGAGGCAATCGTCGATGCGGCGCCGATGCAGGCGGGAGAAATCGTCCAGGGTCACTCACTCCTCTCCTTGTTCTGCTCGAAAAGGGACCGCTTGCTCGCTGCCATCGGCCTGGGTCAGGAGGATCTGGATCTTCTGTTCGGCCTGTTCCAGCTTCTGCTGGCCGGCGCGCACCAGATGGATGCCCTGTTCGAATTGTTTGAGTGCCTCCTCGAGGGGGAGCGAGCCCTGTTCGAGTTGATGCACTATGGTTTCCAGCTCTTCCAGGGTGGCATCAAAACTCAGACGGTCGATTTTTTTACTGGCCATGTCCATCCTCGGGGATTGAAAAAAACGGCTCATCTTAACATCGACCGGCCACAGGGGGGAGGCAGAAAACGCGGCGTCCTCAAACTATCCTGACCCTGGCCGATAATAACGGGCATGCAACCACGCATTGCCGATCGGCGATTGCGGTGTGCCGGACTTGCTGCCGGGGACGCAATAGCAGAAAATTCAACGCAATATAATTAGACGGCACGTTCGGCGACAGGAGTAGGGATGTGGATTTAGGGAGTCTGATAGGCTTAGTGCTGGGGTTCGGGGTCGTAGTGTACGGCATGTTGCTGGGCGGCCCCATGAGCATGTATGTGGACATGCCATCGGTCTACATCACCATACTGGGGTCCGTGTTCATCTGCATGATGAAATTCAACCTCGGTCAGTTTCTGATGGCCTTCAAGGTCGCGGGCAAGGCCTTCATGTACAAGGGGGACAAGCTCGACGATCTCATCACCAAGGCGGTGGAACTGGCGGATGCGGCCCGCAAGGGGGGCTTTCTGGCCCTGGAGGCGGCGGAGATCCCCAATACCTTCATGAAGAAGGGCATCGACATGCTGGTGGACGGCCATGATGCCGACGTGGTGCGTGCGGTGATGGAGAAGGACATCGAACTGACGTCCGAGCGTCACGCCACGGCCATCAAGGTGTTCCGCTCCCTGGGGGATCTCGGTCCGGCCATGGGCATGATCGGTACCCTGGTGGGGTTGGTGGCCATGCTGGCCAACATGAGCGACCCCAAATCCATCGGTCCGGCCATGGCGGTGGCCTTGCTGACGACCCTGTATGGCGCCATCGAGGCCAACATGATTGCCATCCCCATCGCGGACAAGCTAGAACTGCGCAGCGGCGAGGAACAGTTGAGCCGCACCCTGATCCTCGACGCCATCATGGGGATCCAGGATGGACAGAACCCGAGGGTGATCCAGGCCATGTTGCAGAACTACCTGAATCAGTCCAAACGCAACAACGGGACCGAATAGGAGCGCACAGATGGCAAAGTGCAAGTGCCCGCCTCCCGGATTGCCCGGTTACATGGGAACCTTCGCGGATCTCATGTCTCTGCTGATGTGCTTCTTCGTGCTCTTGCTCTCCTTTGCCGAGATGGATGTGCAGAAGTTCAAGCAGATCGCCGGTTCCATGGAGAAGGCGTTCGGGGTGCAGAACATCCTGGAGGTCAAGGATATCCCCAAGGGAACCTCCGTCATCGCCCAGGAGTTTCGTCCTGGTCGCCCCGAGCCGACGCCTATTGACACCATCATGCAGCAGACCATCGACATGACCCAGACCGAGCTGGATTTCCAGCCTGGGGATGCGGACAAGGCGGGCGGACATGACAAGACCGAAGGTCAGCAGAGCGGTGGCGATACCGCCCAGGAGGCCCAGAAGGCGCAGGAACAGTCCAACACCCTGGCCAAGGCACTGGCGGAGCAGATGCAGGCCCAGATCCAGGATGGGGCCATCGAGATAGAGGCGCTGGGTCAGCAGATCATCATTCGCATTCGTGAGAAAGCGGCGTTCCCGGCGGGATCCGCCTTTCTGCAACCCCAGTTCTGGCCGGTGATCCGCAAGGTGGCTGCGCTGCTCAAGGATGTGCCGGGGGAGATCACCGTCTCCGGCCACACCGACAATGTGGCCACCGAGGACGAGTTGTTCCAGTCCAACTGGGAGCTTTCATCCCAGCGGGCGGTGGCGGTTGCCCACCAGATGATCAAGGTGCCCGGTTTTGACGGCAATCGTCTGGTGGTGCAAGGGATGGCGGATTCCCAGCCGCTGGTGCCCAACAATAGCCCGGAGAATCGGCGCATGAACCGACGTGTCGAGATCGCCATCATGCAGGGCAAACCGACGGTGTCGGCTCCGCTTGGCGTCTCGGAATCCAAGTAACGCTGGCCCAAAGCGGGATCCCGCTCGCAGGGGCTGACATGGATTTTGTGGCGGCTTCATATTAAGATGCCCCATCCGAACCGACAGCTGCGGCTCTCTTTTGATTGCCGCAGCTTCTCTTTATAAAGCAACCCAGGTTTCGACTATGAATCATACTCCGATGACTGTTCGCGGCGCTGAAAAGCTGCGTCAAGAGCTCGATTATCTCAAGACCGAGCTGCGTCCCCAGATTATCGAAGCGATTGCTGATGCCCGTGAACATGGCGATCTGAAAGAAAATGCCGAATACCATGCCGCCCGCGAGCAGCAGGGTTTCTGTGAAGGCCGCATTCAGGAAATCGAAGGCAAGCTCTCCAATGCCCAGATTATCGATGTCACCAAGATTGCCAACAATGGCCGTGTCATCTTCGGCGCAACCGTGACCCTGCTCAAAAGTGAAACGGAAGAGGAAGTGATCTACCGCATCGTGGGAGACGACGAGGCGGACATCAAGCAGAACATGATTTCCGTGAACTCCCCCATTGCCCGAGCCCTGATCGGCAAGGAAGTGGATGACGTTGCCATCGTCAAGACGCCGGGTGGCGATGTGGAGTACGAGATCCTGGAAGTTGCCTATCTCTGATTGAACGTCGGGGAAAGAGACAGGGGAGCCGGGCTCCCCTGTTGTCTTTAGTCACCCTGATAGGCCTGGACGAAGGCGTCCTGGTGGCGCTGGAAGAGCCAGTCCCGCAATTGTTCCTGATCCTCCTTGCCCAGCCGGAACTGGACGGCCCAGTCATGGCGATGTGGATTGGCATCCACGTGCCTGACGAGGGTGCCTGTCATGGCCAAGGGAGGGAGATCCTCGATGCGAAGGTATCCGCCAAGTGGATCTCCCTTGGCAAAGGCGTCCGGCAAGCCGGCCACGATGAGACCTCCAAGGGAGAGGCTGTATACCTCGTACTCCGCGTCTTCGGTGCAAAGCACGGCCTTTTCGTCGAGTCGCCAGGCGCGCAGATGGGGCGAACCCAGCTCGGTAATGGTCGGCGCGGCGATGCGCAGCTCGGCGTGGCCCTCCTCTGCCTGGGTGCAGTGGAGCGGGAAACGCAATTGGTAGCCGGCGATGCGGGCTTCGAGTGTCAGGGGCTTGGCTCGCTGCAACAGGCTTTGGAGAGGAAGGGGCAGGGTGCCGCGTAGGTATTGGCTGGTGGCAATGTCTTCATCGTTTCCCAGGTCCCGCAGCATGGCCAGTTCTTCATCGGTGAGGAGCTGATGCTTGTCCATAGTGGGTGTCCACGGCTATTCATCGCAGGTTAAGGGCCTGGCAACTATTTTGGCAAGCGACTTGGGAAGAAGGGAAATGAAGGAAAGAGCGAATGCTCTTTCCTGTTACTTGCGCGGCAACTGGATCTTGGGCTCTTTGGCCTGACGGTAGATGGTCAGTACATGGCCCATGCTCTGTACCTTGATGGCGCCGGTCTCGCGAACGATGGCATCCATCACCAGCTGTTTCATCTCACGATCTTCAGACGCAACCTTAACCTTGATCAGCTCGTGGTGGTTCAGCGCCAGATCGATCTCGGCCAGCACCCCTTCGGTCAGACCGTGTTGTCCCAGCAGGACGACCGGCTTCAGACTGTGGGCCAGGCCCTTGAGGTACTGTTTCTGTTTATTGTTGAGAATCATGGCAATTTCTTCATAAGTCAGGGTTGAAAGGGGCGTATTCTACCCCCACTTAGCCCTTAATACTAATAACCCTTGTGGTTTTTTAAAGTCGACAATCATGACCCAGAAAAAACGTTCCCCCAGTTCAACCCGCTGGTTAAAAGAACATTTCGACGACCAATACGTCAAGAAAGCCCAGAAGTTGGGACTGCGCTCTCGCGCCGTTTTCAAGATCGACGAGATCCAGGGCAAAGACCGGCTGCTCAAGCCGGGGATGACGGTAGTGGACCTGGGGGCTGCTCCCGGTGGCTGGTCCCAATTTGCTATCGACCAGGTCGGTGACAAGGGGCGCGTCATTGCGTGTGATATTTTGCCGATGGATTCCATTGCCGGTGTCGATTTCCTGCAAGGGGACTTTCGGGAGGAAACTGTACTCGGCGCCTTGCTGGAGCGAGTCGGCCCCGACAAGGTGGATGTCGTCATGTCCGACATGGCGCCCAACATGAGCGGTACCCAGCAGGTGGATCAAGCCCGTGCCATGTACCTGGTGGAACTGGCGCTGGACATGTGCAATCAGGTCCTGAGCAGTAATGGCAGTTTTGTAGTCAAGGTGTTCCAGGGGGAAGGGTTTGATGCCTATCTCAATGAAATACGTAGACTTTTCTCTGTCGTCAAGATTCGAAAACCAGACTCGTCCCGTGCTCGTTCACGAGAAGTCTACATTGTGGCTACCGGTTTTAAACTGTAGTACCCTAACCCTCATCGTTAACTGTCAGTCTGCGAGGTCATTGATTTGAGTGACATGGCGAAAAACCTAATCCTGTGGCTGGTCATCGCCGTCGTGCTGATGTCGGTGTTCAATAGCTTCAGCCCCAGCGATACCACCAGTCGCCAGCTGGACTATTCCAGCTTCGTGAAAGAAGTGACCCAGGAGCAGATCCGTGAAGTGCGGATGGATGGCAAGGTCATCAATGGCGTCAAGCGCACCGGTGAACGTTTCACCACCATCATTCCTGCGCCGGATCCCCAACTGCTCAACGACATGCTCAACCATAACGTCAAAGTGATGGGTGAGAAGCCGGAAGAACCGTCCCTGATCACGTCCATCTTCATCTCCTGGTTCCCGATGCTGTTGCTGATCGGTGTCTGGGTCTTCTTCATGCGTCAGATGCAGGGCGGCGGCGGCAAGGGTGCCATGTCGTTCGGCAAGAGCAAGGCTCGCCTGATGAGCGAAGATCAGATCAAGACTACCTTCGCCGACGTAGCCGGTTGTGACGAGGCAAAGGAAGAGGTCAAGGAGCTGGTCGACTATCTGCGTGACCCGACCAAATTCCAGAAGCTGGGTGGCAAGATCCCGACCGGCGTCCTGTTGGTAGGTCCTCCCGGTACCGGTAAGACCCTGCTGGCCAAAGCCATTGCAGGCGAGGCCAAGGTGCCGTTCTTCACCATTTCAGGTTCGGACTTCGTGGAAATGTTTGTGGGTGTCGGTGCCTCCCGTGTGCGTGACATGTTCGAACAGGCCAAGAAATCCTCCCCCTGCATCATCTTCATTGATGAGATCGATGCGGTCGGTCGCCAGCGTGGCGCCGGTCTGGGTGGTGGTCACGACGAACGTGAGCAGACCCTGAACCAGATGCTGGTTGAAATGGATGGTTTTGAAGGTAATGAGGGCATCATCGTCATCGCCGCCACCAACCGTCCCGACGTACTGGATCCTGCGCTGCTGCGTCCAGGTCGTTTCGACCGCCAGGTCGTGGTCGGCTTGCCGGATGTTCGCGGTCGTGAGCAGATCCTGAAAGTGCACATGCGCAAGGTACCGCTGGCGGATGACGTCAATCCGGCGCTGATTGCCCGTGGTACCCCTGGTTTCTCCGGTGCCGATCTGGCCAACCTGGTGAACGAGGCTGCCCTCTTCTCTGCTCGCGAGAGCCGCCGAGTGGTCTCCATGCTGGAGTTCGAAAAGGCGAAGGACAAGATCATGATGGGGGCGGAACGTCGCTCCATGGTGATGAAAGAGTCCGAGAAGGAGATGACGGCCTATCACGAAGCGGGTCACGCCATCATTGGTCGCGTGGTGCCGGATCATGACCCTGTCTACAAGGTCTCCATCATTCCGCGCGGCCGTGCGCTGGGTGTGACCATGTACTTGCCGGAGCAGGACCGCTGGAGCCACTCCAAGCAGCATCTGGAGTCCATGATCTCCAGCCTGTATGGCGGTCGTCTGGCGGAAGAGTTGATCTACGGTGCCGAGAAGGTATCGACCGGTGCATCCAACGACATCGAACGTGCCACCGACATCGCTCGCAAGATGGTCACCCAGTGGGGCATGTCCGAGCGTCTCGGCCCCATGCTTTACGCAGAAGAGGATGGTGAAGTCTTCCTCGGCCGCAGCATGGCCAAGGCCAAGCACATGTCTGACGATACCGCCCGCATCATCGATGCAGAGGTCAAGCAGGTCATCGATCGCAACTACGATCGTGCCAAGCAGATCCTGCTGGACAACATGGATGTGCTGCACACCATGAAAGATGCATTGATGAAGTACGAGACCATCGATGCCAAGCAGATCGATGATCTGATGGCGCGTCGCGAGGTCCGTGCTCCCAGCAACTGGCATGATGAGCATGGTGACACCCCGCAAGGTGGTGCCAGCGTGAACAACGGGCCGGAGGCCAAGGCGCCGGCTGAAGAGGGCAGTGCACCTCTGAGTGACATCGACAAGGCGAACGATGTCCCGGCCAAATAAGTTACTATGATACAAACCCCGGGCTTGCCCGGGGTTTTTCTTTGCACGAAGAGTTTGCCGCTCTTGTTGGAGGTAGTTAAAGCAATGCAGTTAATCAGCAAGGGACGTTCCCTTTCTCTCGACCGTCCCCATGTCATGGGCATTCTCAATGTGACGCCGGACTCCTTTTCAGATGGTGGCCGCTTCAAGCAGATCGATCTGGCGTTGGGTCATGCCCGCGACATGGTGGCCGATGGGGCCACCCTTATCGATATAGGCGGCGAGTCGACCCGCCCGGGCGCCCCCGACGTGAGCGAGCAGGAGGAGCTGGACAGGGTCATCCCCGTGGTGGAGCGCATGGTCTCCGAGCTGGATGTGATGATCTCCCTCGATACCTCCAAGGCGATTGTCATGCGGGAGGGTTGTGCTGCAGGTGGTCACCTCATCAATGATGTCCGCGCTCTGCAAGAGCCGGGAGCGCTGGGCGCGGCGGCCGAGGCTGGCGTACCGGTATGCCTCATGCACATGCAGGGGCAGCCCCGTACCATGCAGGTGGAGCCGCACTATGACGATTTGCTGGGGGAGGTGAGAGCCTTCTTTGACGAGCGGATTGCCGCTTGTCTGGGGGCTGGTATCCCGCGTGAGCATCTGGTACTGGATCCAGGCTATGGCTTTGGCAAGACGCTGGCGCACAACTATCAGCTGCTGGCACAGCAGGCGTCACTGCTCGATTACCAACTTCCGCTCTTGGTGGGCATGTCACGAAAGTCTATGATAGGCAACCTGCTTGACCGCCCGGTAGCCGAGCGGTTGGCTGGTAGTCTGGCCTGTGCCCTGATCGGGTTGCAACATGGCGCCAGGATCATCCGGGTGCACGACGTGCGGGCCACCATGGATGTCTTGCGTACAGGCTGGATGACCATGACGGGACAAGATTTCATATCCAAATAGAAAAACGAGAAACAGACAATGACCAGAAAGTACTTCGGCACCGACGGCGTGCGCGGCAAGGTGGGTGAATACCCGATCACCCCGGATTTCGTCATGAAACTCGGCTGGGCCGCCGGCAAGGTGCTCTCCAAGAAAGGGACCAAGAAGGTGCTGATCGGCAAGGATACCCGTATCTCCGGTTATATGCTGGAGTCGGCACTGGAGGCGGGGCTCTCCGCCGCCGGTCTCAAAGCCATACTGATGGGACCCATGCCCACCCCGGCGGTTGCCTACCTGACTCGCACCTTCCGTGCCGAAGCCGGCATCGTCATCAGTGCATCCCACAACCCCTATTACGACAACGGCATCAAGTTCTTCTCCGCCGACGGCACCAAGCTGCCCGATGATGTCGAGCTGGCCATCGAAGCCGAGCTCGACAACGAACTCAAGTGCGTGGAGTCCGCGGAGCTTGGCAAGGCGCAGCGCATCGATGATGCGGCTGGTCGCTACATCGAATTCTGCAAGAGCACCTTCCCCTCCAATCTGAGCCTGGAAGGGCTGAAAATGGTGGTGGATTGCGGTCATGGTGCCACCTACCACATCGCCCCTTCCGTCTTCCGCGAGCTGGGTGCCGAAGTCATCGCCATCGGCTGCAGCCCGGATGGGCTCAACATCAATGACGGCGTCGGTTCCACCGCACCGGAGGCGCTGGCCGCCAAGGTCCAGGAATGCAAGGCAGATCTCGGCGTCGCCTTCGACGGTGATGGCGACCGTCTGGTGATGGTGGACAGCACTGGTTACATCATCGACGGGGATGAGATCCTCTACATCATCGCCCGGGATGCCCTGCGCCATGGCCGCCTCAAGGGGGGTGTGGTGGGCACCCTGATGGCTAACATGGGGTTGGAGCTGGCACTTCAGACCCTGGGCATCCCCTTTGCCCGTGCCAAGGTGGGTGACCGCTACGTGCTTGAGATGATGAACGAGAAGGGCTGGCGCATCGGGGGCGAAAACTCCGGTCACATCATCTGCCTGGATCAGACCACCACGGGGGATGGTATCGTCGCCGCTCTGCAGGTGCTGACGGCCATGCGCAGTGCCGAGATGCCGCTGGCCACACTGCGTTCGGGCATGAGCAAGTTCCCGCAAGTGCTGGTCAATGTGCGCTTCGCCGAAGGCAAGGATCCGCTCACATCGGACGCCGTTCAGCAGGAAGTGGCGACAGTGGAGCAGGAACTGGCCGGCCGTGGCCGGGTGCTGCTGCGCAAATCCGGCACCGAGCCCCTGATCCGGGTCATGGTCGAAGGTGAACACGAACAGCAGGTGCGCGATATGGCAGAGCGCATCGCCAAACAGGTCGAATCGGCGTTTTAATGAACAACCAAGGCGGCTTTTTAGTCGCCTTGGTTGTATCTTGTTCAAACGATTCGAAAATTTGAAAATAGCACTTGTCAGCTGAGCATCCTCTGGATATTATCAGCCCCGCTTTCGCAAGGGAGTTGCCGATGGGACATCGCAAGCCGTTTGTAGCAGCCAACTGGAAGTTACACGGTAGTAGGTCGCAGTTAGAGCAGTTTACGAGTCAGTGCACAGAACGCATTGATGAAGACGTAGATGTGGTCTTGTGTCCATCCCATGTGCATATCGGTTTCACGGCCGAACTGCTCGGTGAGCAGGGAAGAGTGAAGCTGGGGGCTCAGAACGTGAGTCAGCACAGACAGGGCGCTTATACGGGTGAAATCTCGTGTGAGATGCTGGTCGAGGCAGGTTGCCGATATGTACTTGTTGGCCACTCCGAGCGCAGGCGTCTCTTTGGTGAGACCAGTTTTATCGTCGCAGAGAAGTTTGCGGCAGTCAGAGCAGCAGGTCTGATACCCATACTTTGTTTGGGTGAGTCAGGAGCAGCGAGGCAGGCAAGAAGAACCTTCGAGGTGATTGCCGAGGAACTGGACATCGTCATAGAGAAAAATGGCGCGATGGCTTTCGATAATGCTATCATCGCCTACGAGCCAATCTGGGCTGTAGGTACAGGTAAATGCGCCACACCCGAGCAGGCACAAGAGGTTCATTCCTTTATTCGCAGTCGCTTGGCGGAGGATACTCCGGTAATAGGTGAGAAAGTCAGAATCATCTATGGTGGGAGCGTGACACCGGCCAATGCACAAGATTTGTTTGCGCAGCCCGATATTGATGGCGGTCTGATAGGCAGGGCAAGTCTTGATGGCGAGGCGTTTTTAGGAATAGTTGAAGCGGCAAAGGGTGCAAGTTAAATGTACGAGATTCTTTTGGTCGTTTATCTGCTGGTATCGCTGGCTCTGATTGGTCTGGTGATGATTCAGCAAGGTAAAGGGGCTGATATGGGCGCCTCATTCGGCGCAGGGGCATCGAACACAGTGTTCGGCTCCGGTGGTTCAGGCAGCTTCCTGACCCGCACAACAGCGATTTTGGCTACTCTGTTTTTCTTGATTAGTCTGGTTCTGGGTTCCATGTCCAGCAACAAGGTCAAGCAGGGTAGTGAATGGGAAAATCTGCAACAGACTCAACAAGTTGAGCAGAGCAAAGCGCCAGTGAAGAAAGATACTGACGTTCCCGAATAAGAGTTTTGCCGTGGTGGTGGAATTGGTAGACACGCTATCTTGAGGGGGTAGTGCTCTAGGGTGTGCGGGTTCGAGTCCCGCCCACGGCACCAATTAAGCAGTGAACCCGGGTAACCGGGATGTTATAGCCGCTGAGTCTTGTCTCACGAGAGTGAAGTGGCTATAATCTCGCACGATTTCGGACGCGGGGTGGAGCAGCATGGTAGCTCGTCGGGCTCATAACCCGAAGGTCGTCGGTTCAAATCCGGCCCCCGCAACCAAATTTCACGCATTTCCTACGCTCAGGAAGGCGGTCGCTGCGAGGCGACAATCAGGGTAAAGCGCCAAGCCCCGATTTGACATCGGGGCTTTTTGTTATGTGCAATTTACTCTGAATCTATTTCTATCTGGGCTATATGCCCTTTTTTCGTTTTTCGGAGGGTGACTTTGGCTACGTTGGAACAACGTTTGACCGATCTGCTCGAGGCTCCGGTCGTTGCCTTGGGTTTTGAACTGTGGGGTATCGAGTTTATCCGTGCGGGTAAGCACTCGACCTTGCGCGTTTTCATCGACTCGGAGCAAGGCGTGACGGTGGAAGACTGTGCCGAGGTGAGCCGCCAGGTCGGCGCCATCATGGATGTCGAAGATCCCATCACCGAGGAGTACTACCTTGAGGTGTCTTCCCCGGGTCTGGATCGTCCACTGTTCAAGGTCGCCCAGTTCGAAAAATACGTTGGCCAGGAGGCGGCGGTAACGCTTCGGATGGCAACAAACAACCGCCGCAAGTTCAAAGGCGTAATCAAAGCCGTGCAGGGGGACATGATCACTCTGACGGTAGATGGTAAGGACGAGGTGTTGGCTTTCACCAATATCCAAAAAGCGAACATAGTGCCGAACTTTGGTTAACGAGGCTATCGGATATGAATAAAGAGATTTTGCTGGTCGTTGACGCTGTGTCCAACGAGAAGGCTGTCCCCCGCGAGAAGATTTTCCAGGCTCTGGAGACTGCGCTGGCGACTGCGACCAAGAAAAAATACGAAGGCGAGATTGAAGTGCGTGTCGAGATCGATCGCAAGACCGGTGACTACGACACCTATCGCCGTTGGGTCGTGGTGGCCGATCAGGCTTCCATGGAGAACCCGTACGGGGAAATCACCCTCGAAGCCGCTCAGATCGAGCAGCCGGATATCCAGATCGGCGACTATGTTGAAGACCAGATTGACTCTGTGACCTTCGACCGTATCACCACCCAGACCGCCAAGCAGGTCATCGTGCAGAAAGTGCGCGAGGCTGAGCGTTCCCAAATCGTTGACCAGTTCAAGGACAAGGAAGGCACCATCATCAGCGGCGTGGTCAAGAAGAGCAACCGCGACAACGTGATCCTGGATCTGGGCAGCAATGCCGAAGCCGTGATCTTCCGTGACGACATGCTGCCCCGTGAGACCTTCCGTCCCGGCGACCGTATCCGTGGCCTGCTCTACGCCGTGCGTCCGGAAGCCCGTGGTTCCCAGCTGTTCGTCAGCCGCTCCAGCCCGGACTTCCTGAAAGAGCTGTTCCGCATCGAAGTGCCGGAAATCGGCGAAGAGATGATCGAAATCATGGGCGCCGCCCGTGATCCGGGTTCCCGCGCCAAGATCGCGGTGAAGACCAACGATCGTCGTATTGACCCGATCGGTGCCTGTATCGGCATGCGTGGTGCCCGCGTTCAGGCCGTCTCCGCCGAGCTGAGCGGTGAGCGTGCCGACATCGTGCTGTACGATGACAACCCGGCCCAATACGTGATCAACGCCATGGCGCCAGCCGATGTGGCCTCCATCATTGTCGATGAAGACAACCACACCATGGACATCGCCGTGGAAGCAGCCAACCTGGCCCAGGCCATCGGCCGCAACGGTCAGAACGTACGTCTGGCCTCCCAGCTGACCGGTTGGGAACTGAACGTGATGACCGTCGAGGACATGCGTGCCAAGCACCAGGCCGAGAACGACCGCATCCTGACGCTGTTCACCAGCACCCTCGACATCGACGACGATTTCGCCGGCCTGCTGATGGAAGAGGGCTTCTCCACCCTGGAAGAGATCGCCTTCGTCCCGGTCAACGAGCTGCTGGCCATCGACGGTCTGGATGAAGACATGGTCGAAGAGCTGCGCAAGCGTGCCAAGGATGCCCTGACCACCAAGGCCCTGGCCAAAGAAGAATCCTTTGAAGGCGTCGAGCCTTCCGAAGAACTGCTCAATCTCTCCGGTCTCGGTCGTGAAATGGCCTATGCCCTGGCCGCTCGCGGCGTCGGCACCCTGGAAGATTTGGCAGAGCAAGGTATCGATGACCTTGCCGACATCGAAGAGTTGACCGCCGAGAAGGCAGGTGAGCTCATTATGGCTGCTCGCAATATCTGTTGGTTCGGAGAAGAGCAGTCTGAATAAGGTCAAACGGAGGAAAATGAATGGCAGAAGTATCAGTTAAGCAACTTGCCACTGACATCGACACGCCGGTTGATCGTCTTCTCCAGCAGTTTGTCGATGCCGGCATCGTGAAGAGCAAGGCCGACGACATGGTCAGCGAGTCTGAGAAACAGACTCTGCTGGCACATCTGAAGAAACAGCATGGAGGTGACGAGGTCACCGCACCTGCTCGCATGACCTTGCAGCGCAAGACCAAGAGCACTCTGAGTGTTCAGGGGACTGGTGGCAAGAACAAGGAAGTGCAGGTAGAAGTGCGCAAGTCTCGCACCTATGTAAGACGCTCGGCGCTGGAAGATGAACAGCGCCAGGCGGAAGCCGAGGAAACAGCGCGTTTGGAAGCAGAAGAAAAAGCTCGTCGCGAGGCCGAAGAGAAGGCCCGCCTCGACGCTGAAGAGAAGGCTCGCCGTGAGGCTGAGCAGGCTCGTCGTGAAGCTGAGGAAAAGGCGCGGATCGAGGCACAACAGAAGGCTCGACAGGCTCAACAGCCCGCCAAAGCAGCCGGTAGCACAGCTCAGCAAGAGGCAGAAAAGATGGCCAAGCGCGAAGCAGAAGAACTGAAGCGCCAACAGGAACAGACAGCTTTGCAAAAAGCTGAAGAACTCGCCGCGAAGAAAGCCGAAGAGGCTCGCATCATGGCGGAACAGAATGCGGCCCGCTGGGCTGAAGAAGAAGCGGCTCGCGCCAAAGAGAGCAGCGATTACCATCTGACCACCAACAAGCACGCGCAAGCGGCCGAAGATGAGTTGGATCGTAAGGAAGAGACCAGCCGTCGCACGGCTGCCGCTGCCAAGGCGCCGAAGAAAGTCGGCCGTCGCGAAGACGACCGCAATGACCGCAACTCCCGCGATCCCCGTGCCCGCAAAGGCAAGCGTGGCAAGATGGCCATGCCGAACGCCATGAAACACGGCTTCAACAAGCCGGCTGCCGTGGTCAACCGTGACGTCGTCATCGGCGAGACCATCACAGTGGCGGAGCTTGCCAACAAGATGGCCGTCAAGGGCGTTGAAGTCATCAAGGTGATGATGAAGATGGGTGCCATGGCTACCATCAACCAGGTGATCGACCAGGAGACCGCTCAGCTGGTCGCCGAGGAGATGGGTCACAAGGTAGTGCTGCGTCGTGAGAACGAGCTGGAAGAGGCGGTACTGTCCGATCGTGACGAAACCTCCGAAGCCAAGCCGCGCGCGCCGGTCGTGACCATCATGGGTCACGTCGATCACGGCAAGACCTCGCTGCTGGACTATATCCGTAAAGCCAAGGTCGCCGCAGGCGAAGCCGGTGGCATTACCCAGCACATCGGTGCGTACCACGTACAGACCGACAGCGGGATGATCACCTTCCTGGATACCCCGGGTCACGCGGCGTTTACCTCCATGCGTGCTCGCGGTGCCAAGGCGACCGACATCGTTGTTCTGGTTGTTGCAGCTGACGACGGCGTGATGCCGCAAACCATCGAAGCTATCCAGCACGCCAAGGCGGCCGGTGTGCCGCTGGTTGTTGCGGTGAACAAGATCGACAAGCCTGAAGCGGATCCGGATCGCGTCAAGACCGAGCTGGCCCGTTACAACGTCATGTCCGAAGACTGGGGTGGCGATTGCCAGTTCGTGCACGTCTCCGCCAAGTCTGGCGAAGGCATCGACGACCTGCTGGAAGCCATCCTGATCCAGGCCGAAGTCCTGGAGCTGAAAGCGGTGGTTGACGGCATGGCCAACGGCGTCGTGATCGAATCCTTCCTGGATAAAGGTCGTGGTCCGGTTGCCACCGTGCTGGTACAGGAAGGTACTCTGCGTCAGGGCGACATCGTGCTGTGCGGTCTCGAATACGGCCGGGTGCGCGCCATGCGTGACGAACTGGGTCGCGAGATCAAAGAAGCAGGTCCCTCTCTGCCAGTGGAAATTCTGGGTCTGTCCGGCGTTCCCTCTGCCGGTGACGAAGCCACGGTCGTGCGTGACGAGAAGAAAGCCCGTGAAGTGGCGCTCTACCGTCAGGGCAAGTTCCGCGAAGTCAAGCTGGCTCGCCAGCAGAAGGCCAAGCTGGAAAACATGTTCGCCAACATGACCGAGGGCGAAGTGTCCGAAGTGAACGTGGTGATCAAGGCCGATGTACAAGGCTCTGTGGAAGCGATCTGCGATGCGCTGGTCAAACTCTCCACCGACGAAGTGAAGGTGAAGATCGTGGGTTCCGGCGTAGGTGGCATCACCGAAACCGACGCGACCCTGGCCGCGGCTTCCAGCGCCATTCTGGTGGGCTTCAACGTCCGTGCCGACGCTTCTGCGCGCAAGGTCATCGAATCCGAGAGCCTGGATCTGCGTTACTACTCCGTCATCTATGACCTGATCGACGAAGTGAAGCAGGCCATGAGCGGCAAGCTGGCTCCTGAGTATCGTCAGGAGATCATCGGTCTGGCTGAAGTGCGTAGCGTCTTCAAGTCGCCGAAGTTCGGCGCTGTTGCCGGCTGTATGGTTACCGAAGGTGTGGTCAAGCGTTCCAACCGCATTCGCGTTCTGCGTGACAACGTGGTTATCTATGAAGGCGAGCTGGAATCCCTGCGCCGCTTCAAGGATGACGTCAACGAAGTTCGCAACGGCTACGAGTGTGGTATCGCGGTCAAGAACTACAACGACGTGCGCGAAGGCGACCAGATCGAGGTGTACGAGACTGTTGAAATTCAACGGACTCTGTAAGCCGAGCGTTAGACAAAATAGGGGGCCGCGGCCCCCTTTTATCGCAGGATAGAATATGGCCAGAGAATTCAGCCGGACCCGTCGGGTCGGACAGCAGATCCAGCGTGAAATCGCGCTGATCCTGCAGCGCGAGGTGAAAGACCCGCGCATCGGCATGGTGACCGTCTCCGACGTGGAGGTCTCCAAGGACCTCAACTATGCCAAGGTTTATGTCACCTTCTTGCAACTGGAGAATGACGCCGAGCGCATCAAGGAAGGGCTCAAGGGCCTGACCGAGGCTGCCGGTTACATCCGCAGCCTGCTGGGTAGCGCCATGCGTCTGCGGGTGGTGCCCGAGCTGCGTTTCTACTACGACCAGACCCTGGTCGAGGGGATGCGCCTCTCCAACCTGGTGACCAACACTGTGCGTGAAGACAAGCGTCGCATGACTGAAGCCGGTCGTGACGAAGAGCAATCCGCACCGGATGACACGACTGAGGATAACGCCTGAGATGTCTCGTAGACGTCGTTTCAAAGGCCGTGACGTACACGGCATCCTGCTGCTGGACAAACCGACCGGCCTGACTTCCAACGATGTGTTGCAGAAGGTCAAGCGGATCTACAACGCCGCCAAGGCTGGCCATACCGGCGCCCTGGACCCCCTGGCCACCGGCATGTTGCCGATCTGCCTCGGGGAGGCCACCAAGTTCTCCCAGTATCTGCTGGAAGCGGACAAGCGCTATGAGGTGACCGCCAAGCTCGGCGAGCGGACCAATACCAGCGACTCCGACGGCGAGGTGGTCTCCACCCGCCCGGTGAACGTGGCCGTGGGTACCCTGATCGAGGCGCTTGACCAGTTCCGCGGCCCCATCATGCAGGTGCCGTCCATGTACTCCGCCCTCAAGCACAACGGCCGCCCGCTCTACGAATATGCCCGTGAAGGGATCGAGATCGAGCGGGAAGCCCGTCCCATCACCATCTTCGAACTCAAACTGCTCGGCTTCGAGGGGGACGAGGTGAAGCTGGAAGTGCATTGCAGCAAGGGTACCTATATCCGCTCCCTGGTGGACGATCTGGGGGAAGTGCTGGGCTGTGGTGCTCACGTCACCCAGCTGCGTCGCACTCAGGTGGCGAGCTACCCCTACGAGCGGATGCTGACCCTGGAGCAGCTCGAGTGTATCTTCGAGCAGGCCAAGGCCGAAAGCATTCCGCCACGGGAGCAGCTGGATCCCCTGTTGCTGCCGATGGACACCGCCGTGGCCTCTCTGCCCGAGGTGAACATGCTGGTCGCCGTGGCCGCCTATGTGAACCAGGGTCAGGCCGTGCAGGTGGCAGGTAGCCCCCAAAGTGGCCAGGTCCGCATGACGGTTGGCCCGGAGCGCGAATTCATCGGGGTTGGCGAGATCGATGACGAGGGGCGCGTGGCGCCCAAGCGTCTGGTTCGCTACCACGACGAGGAGTGATCCTCAGGCGGTATCGGTCTGTCACGCGTCTTTCCCGTTGCGAAAAGGGGCGGGGACGATTATGATACCGCCCTCATTTCACGGCTGAATTAGAGATTGGCTGTGAACCTTTAAACACTCTACTGGAGTAATACCATGTCTCTAAATGCTGAGATCAAAGCTCAAATCGTTGCCGACAACGCTCGTGGCGCCAACGACACCGGTTCCCCCGAAGTGCAAGTTGCCCTGCTGACTGCCCAGATCAACCATCTGCAAGGTCACTTCAAGGAGCACGCCAAGGATCACCACGGTCGTCGCGGTCTGCTGCGCATGGTTTCCCAGCGTCGTAAGCTGCTGGACTACCTGAAGCGTAAAGACGTTCAGCGTTACGCTGCTCTGATCGCCAAGCTGGGTCTGCGTCGTTAATCGACCATCAGATTTCGCAAAAAAGGGGAACCGCGAGGTTCCCCTTTTTTATTGCCCGTTTCAAACAGGATGCAGGCCGTTGCCTGCCTCACAGAATTGACGTCCGCGCTTACCTTTTGATGCGAATCAAGTATACTTGCACGCGAATTTAAAGCGCCAAATTGTTAAAAGGAAATTCACGTGAATCCTATTGTAAAGTCATTCCAGTACGGTCAACACACCGTCACACTGGAAACCGGTGTGATGGCCCGTCAAGCCACTGCGGCCGTCATGGTCAGCATGGACGATACCTGTGTCTTCGTGACTGTCGTTGGCAAGAAAGAGGCCGATCACGGCCGTGATTTCTTCCCGCTGACCGTCAACTATCAGGAGCGTACCTATGCTGCTGGTCGTATCCCGGGTGGTTTCTTCCGTCGTGAAGGCCGTCCGAGCGAGGGTGAGACCCTCATCTCCCGTCTGATCGACCGTCCCATCCGTCCGCTGTTCCCGGAAGGCTTCCTCAATGAGGTTCAGGTGGTTGCCACCGTCATGTCCGTGAACCCGGCCGTTTCTCCCGACATCGTTGCCATGATCGGTGCCTCTGCGGCCCTGGCCATCTCCGGCATCCCGTTCGGCGGCCCGATCGGTGCAGCCCGCGTGGGTTACATGAACGGCCAGTACGTGCTGAACCCGACCACCACCGAACTGCCCCAGAGCGATCTGGATCTGGTGGTTGCCGGTACTGCCAATGCGGTGCTGATGGTGGAATCCGAAGCGGCCATCCTCTCCGAGGAGGTGATGCTGGGCGCCGTGGTCTACGGTCACGAGCAGATGCAGACCGTGATCAACGCCATCAACGAATTCGCTGCCGACGTCGGTACCAAGCCCTGGGACTGGACCCCGCCTGCCGTCAACGAAGCGCTGAAAGCCAAAGTTGCCGAACTGGCCACCGCTGAACTGGGTGAAGCCTACCGCATCACCGAGAAGGCTGTTCGCTACGAAACCATCGCTGCCATCAAGGGCCGCGTGGTCGAGCAAGTCATCGCATCCGGCGTGGAAGAAGATGCCAAGAAGATCGGCGAAGAGTTCCACAGCCTGGAGAGCCGCATCGTCCGTGGTCGCGTAGTACGTGGTGAGCCGCGTATCGACGGTCGCGATCCGGAAATGATCCGCGCCCTCTCCGTCGGTACCGGCATTCTGCCCCGTGCCCACGGTTCTGCCCTGTTCACCCGTGGTGAAACTCAGGCCATCGTGGTGGCCACGCTGGGTACCGAGCGTGACGCCCAGAACATCGACGAGCTGACCGGCAATCGCGCCGATCGCTTCATGCTGCACTACAACTTCCCGCCCTACTGCGTCGGCGAGACCGGCATGATGGGCAGCCCGAAGCGTCGTGAGATCGGTCACGGCCGTCTGGCCAAGCGCGGCGTTGCTGCCGTGATGCCGAGCGCCGCCGAGTTCCCGTACGTGGTGCGCGTGGTCTCTGAAATCACCGAATCCAACGGTTCCTCCTCCATGGCGTCTGTCTGTGGTTCCTCCCTGGCGCTGATGGATGCCGGTGTGCCGATCAAGGCCTCCGTTGCCGGTATCGCCATGGGTCTGGTGAAGGAAGAGGAAGGTTTCGTCGTGCTGTCCGACATCCTGGGTGACGAAGATCACCTGGGCGACATGGACTTCAAGGTAGCCGGTACCAGCGAAGGTGTGACCGCGCTGCAGATGGACATCAAGATCGAAGGCATCACCAAAGAGATCATGGAGATTGCGCTGAAGCAAGCTCGTGGCGCTCGTCTGCACATCCTGAAAGTGATGGACGAAGCTATCCAGGCTCCCCGTGCTCAGATCTCCGATTTCGCACCGCGCATCCACACCATCAAGATCAATCCTGAGAAGATCAAGGATGTGATCGGCAAGGGTGGTTCCGTGATCCGTGCACTGACCGAAGAGACCGGCACCAACATCGAGCTGGATGATGACGGTACCGTTCGCATCTCCGCCGTGGCCAACGAAGCCGCCATGGAAGCGATCCGCCGCATCGAGGCCATCACCGCCGAGATCGAAGTGAACCGCATCTACGAAGGCAAGGTCGTGCGCCTGGCTGACTTCGGCGCCTTCGTCAACATCCTGCCGGGTAAAGACGGTCTGGTGCACATCTCCCAGATCACCGATGCCCGCGTGCAGAACGTGGCAGACTTCCTGAAAATCGGTGACGTGGTGAAGGTGAAGGTACTGGAAGTGGACCGTCAGGGCCGTGTGCGTCTCTCCATCAAGGAAGCGAACGCACCGACCGAAGCGGCTGCTGCTCCTGCTGCCGTTGCCGTCGAAGAGCCGGCTGCCGAATAAGGCTGCCGTATGTGAAAGAGCCGACCCTTGGGTCGGCTTTTTTGTGCCTGTCGCCCGGCATGGCGCAGATTGTCTCCTTGTTCCTTTTGGCGCCCCTTGATATAAGGGACGACCCCGCTTCGTTGGCAAAAGGAATTGCAGCATGTCATGGGCCTACCTCAGGCAGTTTCCTTCCCTGGTCTGGATCGTCATTCTGGGCACTTTCATGGTGCGTACCACCTTCTTCATGGTCTGGCCCTTTCTCTCCATCCTGCTCTACCGTGACTACGGACTTTCGGCGACCCTGATAGGCGCCATCCTGGGGGCCACGGCGGCGCTTTCCACTCTTGTCAGCTTCTATGGCGGCTGGCTCTCGGACAAATGGGGGCGGCGCAACATCCTGCTGTTCGGCTGCCTGGTTTCCGCCGCCAGCGTGGCCCTGCTCGGCCTCTCCCACCAGGTGGGCTGGCTGGCACTCGGGGTGATCGGCAGCGGACTCTCCTACGGTCTCATCGACTCACCGGGCAAGGCACTGATGGCCGACAATCTGGCCGAGCCCAAAGCCCGTGAGCTGGCGCTGCACCTGCGTTATTTCCTGCTCAACCTGGGGGCGGCCATCGGTCCTCTGCTCGGCGTCACCTATGGCCTGAGCGCGCGTCAGGAGACCTTCCTGTTGCTCAGTGCCAGCTATCTGCTGCTTGGTATCGTCTTTGTCATCGGGTTCAGGCTGGCAGGTTGCCACACCAGCCAGGCGGCCGGGCCCGGCATGCGTGCCGTGCTGCGGGTGCTCTGGCAAGACAGGGGGTTTCTGCTGCTGATCATGGCCAATCTGCTGCTGATGCTGGTATATGCCCAGTTCGAGTCGCCCCTCATCCAGTATCTGACCCGCGCGGGGACGCCGGAGGTGGAGCGGCTCATCGGCTGGCTGGTGACGACCAATGCGCTGACCATAGTGATGCTGCAGTTCCCCCTGCTGCACCTGACTGCCCGCTGGTCCACGTGGCGCAAGCTGCAATTCGGGGTGGCGCTCTTTCTCGGCGCCCAGTTGCAGTTTGCGCTGGGGGATACCGCCATCTGGTGGCACTGGATAGTGGCGGTGATCCTCCTGAGCGTCGGGGAGTGCATCCTCTTCCCCTTGCTCAATGTGCTGATCGATCAGATGGCGCCTGGTCATTTGAAGGGGAGCTATTTCGGGGCGGCCTCCATCTCCGGACTCGGGGTGGCCATGGGGGCCTTGCTGGGAGGCTGGGTGCTGGCCCACTGGGGCGGGAGCTGGCTTTACGCCCTGATGGCGCTGCTCTGCCTGGTGATCCTGATGCTCTATGGTCTGAGTACCCGGACCTCGCGCCCAGCGCTGGTCCGGGCCGGGCCCTGACGGCTAGAAGGTCAGCACCTTGTCGGCGGCCAGAGTCCATTGGGCCAGCAAGGGGAGGGTGCCTATCTCTA
Source organism: Aeromonas sp. s9 (assembly GCF_040907765.1). NCBI lineage: Bacteria > Pseudomonadati > Pseudomonadota > Gammaproteobacteria > Aeromonadales > Aeromonadaceae > Aeromonas > Aeromonas sp. s9. The sequence goes on along the minus strand of NZ_JBFOCK010000066.1, from coordinate 106,740 downwards.
TGCCCTCGACAAGGGGTAGCGGGGTGATGCCGCGCGCATCGGTGCAGCTCTTGCAAAGCCGGATCCGGGTGCCCTGAGCCAGCAGTATCTCCAGCATCTGGCGCAGGTTGTAGCCCTCGGCCGGAGCCTGCCCGGCCAGAGCAGCAGTGACGGCATCCGACATCAGGAAGAGGTTGAGGTCTACCTTTCCCTCCTCTTTGAGGGCGATGCCGAGGCGCAGGGCATTGAACAGGGACTCGCTGCCATAGGGGGCGCCGTTGGCAATGATGAGAATGTGTTGGGTCATGTGGCTCTCCTGATTGAAAGGGCCATTGTAGCCTCGGCGAAAGCGGCCCGGCATGATGCAGAGCACACTCTGTCGTAGCCCGGCCCCGTGTGTCTTGACCTCACACAGGGAGTCAGGTTTCATGGACGGCCATCCAGTATGACAGAACAAAGAGGTTGTTATGTGGAAGATCGCCGGAATAGGCTTATTGTTGTTGGCCGGACAAGCCTATGGTAGTGAAAACATCGGCTGCAAGGCCAGACAGCAGGCCGTGACGGATCAGCTTGCGTTCGCCAGGGCGCACAACAACCAGGAGCAGGTAGCCGGCCTTGAGCGGGCACTGCGCAACCTGGAGGCCCATTGTACCGATGCCGGGCTCCTTGAGGAGCAGCAACGCAAGGTGGTCAAGCAGAGGGAAGAAGTGGAAGAGCGGCTGGCCGAGTTGCAGAGCGCACGGGTATCGGGCAAGCCGGACAAGATTGCCAAGAAGCAGTCCAAGCTGGAGGAGTCCCAGGCCGAGTTGCTGGAAGCCCAGCGCGAACTCGAGGCGCTGCAAAAACTGGTCAAACCCTGAGGGAAGGGCAGCGCAATAGAAAAAGCCGGGCATGCCCGGCTTTTTCTATTTCTGGATAATGCGCCAGCGAGTGTCAGACGCTGACTGCCTGTGCATCCGCACGAACTTTTCCATCAACTGATCTTCGGTTTCCACCCTATGGACGGGATCTCGGAGGATGCCGTCCATAGGGCGCAGATGCTGATGCAGGTGCTACAGCTACTGCCTGTGCATCCGCACGAACTTTTCCATCAACTGATCTTCGCTCTCCACATGGGCGGGATCCCAGATGATGCAATCGATGGGGCAGACGCTGATGCAGGTGGGCTTCTCATAGTGGCCGACGCATTCGGTGCAGCGATCCGGGTCTATCTCGTAGATCTTGCTCCCCAGGGTGATGGCCTGGTTCGGACACTCCGGATCGCACATGTCACAGTTGATGCACTTGTCGGTGATGAGCAGTGCCATCTCAGGCCGCCGAGTGAGGTTGACGGGTATCCTCGCGCTCGCCGAGGTTGCGCAGCAGGATGCCGTAATTCACGTCGATCTCCTTGGGAACCGGCACGTAGACCACGTGGCCGTTGCCCGGCGCGGTGTCGATGAGCTCGCCCTTGCGGTTCTGCATCTGCTCCAGGTTGAAGCTGAGGTTGCCCTGGGGGGTCATCAGCTCCAGGCTGTTGCCCAGCAGGAACTTGTTCTTCACCTCGACTTCGACCATGTCACCATTGCGACCGGTGATCTCGCCGACGAACTGCTGGGTGTCGGAGACGGAGTAACCGTAGTCGTAGTTCTGGTATTCGCTGTGGTTGTGACGGCGCAGGAAGCCCTCGGTGTAGCCGCGGTGGGCCAGGTTCTCGAGGGTGCCCATCAGGGTCGGATCGAACGGACGGCCAGCCACCGCATCGTCGATGGCCTTGCGATAGACCTGGGCGGTACGGGCGCAGTAGTAGAAGGACTTGGTACGGCCTTCGATTTTCAGGGAATGAACGCCCATTTTGGTCAGGCGCTCAACGTGCTCGACGGCGCGCAGATCCTTGGAGTTCATGATGTAGGTGCCGTGCTCGTCTTCAAACGCAGTCATGAACTCGCCCGGGCGGTTGGACTCTTCCAGCAGCACCAGGGCATCGGTCGGCTTGCCTGCGCCCAGGGTCGGATCCACCTTTTGCACGGCGATGGGCTCCTGGCGGTGGACGATCTGGCCCACGTCATCTTCCTTGCCCTCGTGCACCTTGTACTCCCAGCGGCAGGAGTTGGTGCAGGTACCCTGGTTGGGGTCACGCTTGTTGATGTAGCCGGAGAGCAGGCAGCGGCCGGAGTAGGCCATGCACAGCGCCCCGTGGACGAAGACTTCCAGTTCCATCTCCGGCACCTGCATGCGGATCTCCTCGATCTCGTCGAGAGACAGCTCGCGGGAGAGGATGGCACGGGTCAGGCCCATCTGATGCCAGAACTTCACCGTGGCCCAGTTGACCGCGTTGGCCTGCACCGAGAGGTGGATAGGCATGTCGGGGAAGGCTTCGCGCATCATCATGATGAGGCCGGGGTCGGACATGATGAGTGCATCCGGCTTCATATCCACCACGGGGCGCATGTCGCGGATGAAGGTCTTGAGCTTGGAGTTGTGGGGCTGGATGTTGGCCACCACATAGAACTGCTTGCCGAGGGCATGGGCCTCGTTGATGCCGAGCTGCAGATTCTCGTGATCGAATTCGTTGTTGCGTACCCGCAGGCTGTAGCGCGGCTGGCCCGCATAGACGGCGTCTGCACCATAGGCATAGGCGTAGCGCATGTTCTTGAGGGTCCCGGCAGGGGAGAGCAATTCTGGTCTGAACATGTTGGACTCTTATATCTGATTGCAAATCAGGACGGCGCCACCTGATGGCGTCGTGTGGGTTCATCGGTGGCGCGACCGTCTTCGACGCACGCCCATCCGATGGGGGTACATCGGAGCAGGAGGTGACTCGATACTCCGGATATACGGGGTGCGAGATTGTACTCGTGACTGCCTCGTCATGCAATTTGGGACGGTCTTGGCATGCCTGCGCCATGTTCATTTTACGCTCAGACTGGGGTTGCTAGAGTGCAAGGGGTGAAAGAGGCCCCCGAGTTGGCGGTGAAATGGATCTTTTCGGCGAAAAAGACCATCTCCAAGTTGAAATTTTGCCCTGCTCGGGAAAGAATGCGCGCTCGGTTGTTGGTCCCCGGTGACGGGCCCACAAGAGACCGATGATGAGCAGGGCAAAGGCCCACAGGAACAGGAAACCATACAGGAATTTTATGAATCCCCTTCGCATTGCCGCTTCGGCTCTTTTATGTACGCTGGCGCTGGTCAGCCAGCAGGCCGCCGCCGTTGAATACCAGCTGCCTGCAGCCAACAGCCGCCTGATCGGTGAGAACCAGGAATACGTGGTGCCCGCAGACAACCGTCCGCTGGAGCAGATCGCCTCCGACTTCCAGCTGGGTCTGACCAACATCATGGAAGCCAACCCGGGCGTCGACCCCTACCTGCCCAAGGCGGGCAGCACGCTGATCATTCCCCATCAGCTGATCCTGCCCAACGCTCCCCGCGAAGGGATCGTCATCAACGTGGCCGAGATGCGTCTCTATTACTACCCGAAGGGCAAGAACGTGGTGCATGTGCTGCCCATCGGCATCGGCCAGCTCGGGGTCAACACCCCGGAGAACTGGATCACCAAGGTTGAGCGCAAGCGTGCCAACCCGACCTGGACCCCGACCGAGAATATCCGTCGACGCTACGCCGCCCAGGGCAAGACCCTGCCCGCGGTCTGGCCGGCCGGCCCGGACAACCCCATGGGCCTGCACGCGCTCTACATCGGCAACCTGTACGCCATCCACGGCACCAACGCCACCTTCGGCATCGGTCTGCGGGTGAGCAGCGGCTGCGTGCGCCTGCGCGCCGACGACATCAAGTACCTGTTCGATCATGTGCCGGTCGGCACCCGCGTCCAGTTCGTCAACCAGCCGGTCAAGACCACGGTCGAGCCGGATGGCGGTCGCTACATGGAAGTGCACGAGCCGCTGTCGCGCACCGAGGAAGAGTTCAACTCCACCGCCTCAGTGCCGCTGCCCATGACCCCGGCTACCACCCGCTTCATCGCCCACGCTGACAGCGATTCCAACGTGGTCAAGCAGGTGCTGGAACAGCGTACCGGCATCCCGACCCGCCTCAATCCAGAGGCGTAATGGCCGGCAAGTGCAGTTAAACAACAACGGCGACCATCAGGTCGCCGTTGTTGTTTCTGCGTATCCGGACGTCAGCTGGCTGGTGGGGCATAGAGGGCCAGCCAGTTGCCTTCGGTATCTTCGATGATGACCCGGGAGCCATGACCGCTGCCGATGCTGTGCAGAGGCTCCAGCACCCGCCCGCCGAGCCGGGGGACCAGCAGCTCCGCCTCCTGCAGCCTATCACCGAGGGAGAGATAGATGAGGGGACCGGCACCGCCGGGCTGGTGATATTTGTCCATGGGGCCGAGACAGGCCGCCGCGTTACTGCCGTCGTGGCGCAGCATGGCAAAGCGCATGGTCTCTTCCTGGATGGGGGTGACCTGCACATCGAGCAGGGCCGAGTAGAAGTCCATGGCACGATCCAGATCCCGTGTCGGAATGTCGGCCCAGACCAGGGTGTTGTCCATCGTCGTATTCTCCAGAGTTCCCGGCCAACGCGGTCGGTGGCTCTTTGAGGTTAGAAGTGGCTGTCGGGGGGCGCCATGGATAAAAAAAGCGGCGCCTGATGGCGCCGCTTGTAGGGGGAAGAGCCGAGTAAGGCTCCCCCTCTTATTTGCCGGCAATGCTGAGCCCGCCAAAGCGGATCAGCGGGGCATAGAAGTCCTTGCCATCGTCGTGGTGCAGCTGGTTGCCGACCGCTTCCAGCTCCCCGAGCAGACGATAGAAGTTGCCCGCCACCGTGATGCCGCGTACCGGCGCCACGCGCTCGCCATTTCGGCAGAGGAAGCCGGAGGCGCCGAACGAGAAGTCGCCGCTCACCGCATCGGCCCCAGAGTGCAGGCCGTCCAGCTTGACCAGCTCCAGGTACTCACCGCTTTGTACCTCGGCCTCGCCGTGGGGGCCGAGCCCGAACACCAGGTGACGAGGGGCCACGTCCAGGGCACTGCGGGCACTGCGGGCGGCTGCACCGTTGCTCGTCACGCCGAAGTGACGGGCGGTGGCGCTGTTGTGCAGCAGGGTCTTGAGCTCTCCCTCGCCGATGAGCAGGAGATCCGAGGTGGCGGCTCCTTCGCCGTCAAACGCCTTGATCTTCATGCCCCCCGGCATATAGGCACGGCTCTCCAGGGTGAGCCAGCGAGACGCCACGCTTTGGCCCAGCTTGTCGCGCCAGGGGTTGATCCCCTGCTGGGCCCACTTGCCAGACAGGGCGGACTGGAAGCAGCCAAACAGGCTGGCAAAGCAGTGGGTGCTGAAGATGACGCTGTAGCGACCGCTCGGCACCGCCTCACCCATCAGCAGGCCATCGGCCACGGCGTGGATCTGGCGGATGAGAGGCTGGCTCTCCAACTCGTCGAAGCGCCGTGTGTACTGTCCCTGGTAGTGCATGGACTGGCGGCCCTCCCGCTCGATGAGAGCGGAGCTGTGGCAGCCGACGCTGAATTCCTGATGTTCGCAGAGGCTGCCCTGGCTGTTGGCAAGCCAGAGGCGGCTCTCCCCCTCGAAGAAGCCGTTGTAGGGGGCGCCGGTCACGTCCGGCAGGGCCAGCATGTCGGACTCGAGGCGCAGGGTCAGGGCGATCTTCTCTTCCACCGCCGTGGTGTCGGCCTGATGTATCTCGGCGCAGTCGGTGATGAGCCTGCTCTGCTGCACTGTGATGCGCTGATCCGGGTCCACCTTGGCGAAGCGGCTCGCATCGAGCGCATCCTGCACCATGGCGTCCAGGGCCGACGCGTCGAGGGACTCGGAATAGGCGATGCCGACCCGGCCTTCCTTGATGAGGCGAATGCCGATCTGCTGGCTGCTGGTGACCTTGTATTCACTGAGTTCGCCCTTGTCGGCCTTGAGGGAGAAGGCCTTCTCCTGATTGGCGATGACGTCTGCCTCGGCACCCAGATCGGCGACCTGGTCCAGCAGACGGGCAAGCAGTTGGTTCATGTCGAGCTGGCTCATCAGGCGTTCCCTCCGACCAGAATATTGTCAACCTTGAGCGGCGGCTGGCTGACTGAAACGCGAATGAGGCAGGAGATGGAACCGCATAGAGTGTCATGGATGTTCATCAGGCGTTCCCTCCGACCAGAATGCTGTCAACCTTGAGCGGGGGCTGGCCGACCGAGGCTGGAATGGATCCGGAGACCGAGCCGCACATGCCGGCGGAGAGGGCCAGATCGCGCCCCACCATGGAGATCTCCTTCAATACCTGCGGGCCGGTGCCGATCAGGGTGGCCGACTTGAGGGGCCGGGTGATCCTGCCCCCTTCGATGAGGTAGGCCTCCTGCACGTTGAAGTTGAACTCGCCGGTACCAGGCTGCACAGAGCCACCCCCCATCCGCTTGGCATAGATGCCGTGCTCCACGGTTGCCAGCATGTCGTCGAGGCTGTAGTTGCCCGGTTCGATATAGGTGTTGCGCATGCGGGAGGCGGGGGCGAACTTGTAGGATTCCCGGCGCCCGGAACCGGTGCGGGCGTAGCCGGTGCGAAGGGCCCCCATTCTGTCCACCAGGAAGCCGGTCAGCACGCCGTCCTTGATGAGCTGGGTGTGCTGGGTCGCCATCCCCTCGTCATCGACGTTGATGGAGCCCCAGGCGTTGCCCTGCAAGCCCTCGTCCACCGCGCTGACCGCGGGGTTGGCGATGAGCTGGCCCATCTTGTCGTGGAACACGGATGCCTTCTTGGCCACCGAGGTGGTCTCCAGCAGGTGACCGCACGCCTCGTGGAAGATGACGCCGCCAAAGCCGCTCTCCATGATGACCGGCAGCTTGCCGCTCGGGCAGGGGGCGGCTCCCAGCTTCACCAGTGCCTGGCGGGTGGCGGTGAGAGCCAGCTCGCGGGGATCGATGCTCTCGGCATGTTCCCATCCCTTCATGGCACCGGGGGCTTCATAACCTACGCTCTGCTCGCCCCCGTCCAGGGCGATGGTCTGGGCCATGATGCGGTTGTAGTGGCGGCGATCGCTCACCTGCACCCCTTCGCTGTTGAAGATCTCCACCTCCTGCTCCCAGCCGAGCACGTTGCCCGAGAACTGGCTCACCTTGTCGCTCTCGGCGCGGGCCGCAGCGTCCATGGCATGCAGGTAGGCGATCTTCTGCTCCAGCAGCTTGTCGGCCGACAGCGGCAGAGCGATCGGGTTGCGGTCGGTCAGGCGGGTGAAGTCAAAGGCGGTGGCGGTGACCACGGGGTCACGCCTGTCCTTGGCCGCCAGCAGGGTAACGATGCGCAAGAGCTCGTTGCGATCGGCCAGGTTGGTGTAGCCGTAGAGCACCTTGTGGCCGTAGCACAGGCGAACGCCGATACCGAAGTCGAGACCACCGCTGATGTTCTCTATCTGGCTGGAGAGCAGGCTGAGCTGGCTGCGGCGCTTGCGCTCCACAAACAGCTCGGCGAAGTCGGCACCCAGCGCCAGCGCGTGATCGAGCACGTCGCGGGCGATGGCGGGGGCCAACAGGGAGAATGAAGTCATAGAATATCCTTTTCTGGTCTGTCCGTTTGCTTCCGACACCCGGCGTTGTGTTGTTATGGGGTGTCGACCTCATTGTTGCAGACCAGAAGCAAAAAGTCGCTATAGCGTCAGCCGATGATACCAAACGAGAAAATCGGTACGATTTATGCGCCCGGCAGCCCGAGCGCAGGCTACCGGCAGGGGAGGTTGGCGCCGCTCATGGCGCTCGCTTGATATCTGGTCGACCCACTGCTCGATGCGGGGTCGGTCTGGTCGTCCATTGGCTGGCGTCGTCGAACATCCAGGCGATCAGTATCAGAGCAGTTCGTGGATCTCGCTCAGGATCTGGTCGACCCACTGCTCGATACGGGGTCGGTCTGGTCGTCCATTGGCCGGCGTCGTCGAACATCCAGGCGATCAGGGTCAGAGCAGTTCGTGGATCTCGCTCAGGATCTGGTCGACCCACTGCTCGATGCGGGACTCGGTCTGGTCGTACTGGTTGGCGTCATCGAGGGCAAGCCCGACGAAGTGACGGCCATCGTCGATGAGCGCCTTGGAGGCGTCAAACTCGTACCCCTCGTTGGGCCAGTAGCCCACCAGCTTAACCTCCTTGGGGACCAGCTGATCGTGCAGCAGGCCGAGGGCATCCTGATACCACTCCCCATAGCCCAGCTGATCGCCCATGCCAAACAGGGCGATGATGCGTCCCTCCAGATGCAGGTCGGCGATGTCTTCCCAGCGAGATTCCCAGTCCTCCTGCAGCTCGCCGAAGTCCCAGGTGGAGATGCCCAGGATCAGGATGTCGTACTCCTGCATGCGGGCGAGGGGCACATCCTTGATGTTGTGGAGATCGACCAGCTCGGGGCCGATGAGGGCGCGGATCTTCTCGGCGGCCATCTCGGTGTAGCATGTGGTGGAGCCATAAAACAAACCTATCTTCATCGCTCTTCTCTTGATCGCAGTCGGCAAGGGGCGTGACCGGCACAGCGGCGCCCGGGGGGAGGGCGCCAGTCTAGCAGATTGCACCGGGCTCTTCACCGCCTGAGGGGATGTGCAGCCTTGCCTTGCGGCCCGGGTGGGTCGGCACGTTACAATGGCGACCTGTTTCCCTGAGCGCGGCGCACCATGAGCAAAGCAGAATCCCATCCCCTGATCGAGCCGTTTCTCGACGCCCTCTGGCTGGAGCGGGGGCTCTCCGACAACACGGTCAGCTCCTATCGCACCGACCTGGAAAAATTTGCCCTCTGGCTCGATGAGCAAGGCGGTTCCCTGCTGCTGGCGGGGCTGGACGACATCCAGCACTACCTCGCCTGGCGGGTGGACCATCAGTTCGCGGCCAGCAGCACGGCCCGTTTCCTCTCGGCCCTGCGCCGCTTCTACCAGTACCTCAATCGCGAGAAGCTGCGCAGCGACGATCCCACCGTGCTGCTGGAGGGGCCAAAGCTCCCCAAAAAGCTGCCATCGGATCTGAACGAAGCCGAGGTGGAGGCGCTGCTGCAAGCGCCCCTGGTGGACGACCCGCTGGAGCTGCGGGACAAAGCAATGCTCGAGCTGCTCTACGCCACCGGGCTGCGGGTGTCCGAGCTGGTGGGGCTGACCGCTGAACACGTCAGCCTGCGCCAGGGGCTGGTGCGAGTGGTGGGCAAGGGCAACAAGGAGCGCCTGGTACCCATGGGGGAGGAGGCGGTGCACTGGCTGGAGCGCTACTACCGGGAGGGGCGCACTCTGCTGCTGGGTGGCACCAGCTCGGACGTGGTGTTCCCCTCCAAGCGGGCCCGGATGATGACCCGCCAGACCTTCTGGCACCGCATCAAGCTCTATGCCCTGAGAGCCGGCATCAGGGGGGAACTCTCCCCCCACACCCTGCGTCACGCCTTCGCCACCCACCTGCTCAATCACGGCGCCGATCTGCGAGTGGTGCAGATGCTGCTGGGCCACGCGGATCTCTCCACCACCCAGATCTATACCCACGTGGCCAACGAGCGGCTCAAGGCACTGCACGGCCAGCACCACCCCAGAGCCTGATCGCCTCACCTGCCTTGCAACAAAAAACCGCCCGAAGGCGGTTTTTTTCAGCACACGACAGGGAGGAAACGGTTATTTCCCCTGCTGGGATTTCAGCAAGTCGCGGATCTCGGTCAGCAGCTCCTGATCCTTGGTGGGGCCGGCCGGGGCAGCGGCTTCCTCTTCCTGCTTCTTCTTCAGGGTGTTGATGGCCTTGAGCCCCATGAAGATGGCGAAGGAGATGATCAGGAAGTCGATACAGGTCTGGATGAACTTGCCGTAGGCGATGACCACGGCAGGGGCATCCCCTTCGGCGGCCTTCAGGGTCACGGCGAGATCGCTGAAATCCACGCCCCCCAGGATCAGCCCGATGGGGGGCATGATCACGTCTCCCACGAAGGAGGAGACAATCTTGCCAAAGGCGGCACCTATGATGATACCGACCGCCATGTCGATCACATTGCCCCTGGATGCAAAGGCCTTGAACTCTTGAATCAGACTCATTTTTCCCCCTAGAAATGGACGACGTGCCACCTGAGCGCACGTCGATTTGAATAATAAAACATCAGCAAAACAGAGGGATGACTAAAGATGTCTCCCGTCGTCCTGATTAGCTTGCGGGGCTCAAGCCCGATTGGCAACCTGTCATCCCGTGATTTTTTCTTGCGGACGTTATTAATCGATCACTAATTAAGGTCTTTGGGAGAGGGAATTGTCTGGGTTACCTTATGAGACCCTTCAATCATGCCAAGTGAATGAGCTGATGCGATATTTACTGCTGGGAATGATGCTGCTGTGCGCTTTTGCGGCCAGCGCGGGGATGGACCCCCATGTGTTGAAACAGACCATAGAGCAGCGCCTCGGTGTGCAGGTCTACCTGGTGGACGAGACCCCCATGCCGGGCCTCTATCTGCTGGGCACGGCCCAGGGACTGCTCTACAGCGATGCCAGGGGAGACTATGTGCTGCAGGGCTCCATGCTGGATCTGGCCCACGATATGAGAAACCTCACCCGGCTCAGCCAGCAGCAGCAACGCAGGCTGGCGCTCTCCCAGATAGGGGAGGCCCGGCTCTGGCTCAAGGCCACCCCTGAACGCCACCGCCTCACCCTGTTTACCGATCTCGCCTGCGGTCCTTGCCGCATCGCGCTGGAGGAGTTGCCCCGCTTGCAGGCGAGGGGCGTGAGCGTGCAACTGCTGCCTGCGCCTGTCGCCGCCTCGGATCAGGCTAGCTGGTGCGATCCCGGGCTGCTGCGCGAACTCAACTTCAGCGATCGTTTGCCTGAGAGCGGCTGTAATGCGATCCTTGCCCATCATATCGGCCTGAGCCAATGGCTCGGGATCAAGGCGTCACCGAGCTGGGTCCTGCCCAATGGCGACCTGGTGCGCGGTTACCAGAGCCCCGAACAACTGCTCAAGATACTGGATCACATCAATGCCCCTGCAAATCCGTCGTCGTCCGCGAGTTGATGATTCCCATCTGCCCGCCACCCTGCACCCGCTGCTTCGCCAGATCTTCGCCAGCCGCGGGGTAGAAGACCCTGCCCTGCTGGAGCGCAGCGCCAACCAGCTGCTGCCGCCCCAGCGTCTGTTCGGCATGGCGCAGGCGGTGCCGCTGCTGGCCGAGGCGCTGACGGCGCAAAAACGCATTCTCATCGTCGGTGACTTTGACTGCGACGGCGCCACCAGCTCGGCGCTGTGCGTGCTGGCCTTGCGCGCCATGGGGGGGCACCACATCGATTTTCTGGTGCCCAACCGCTTCGAGTTCGGCTATGGCCTCACCCCGGAGATCGTCGAGCTGGCGGTGGCCCGCGGCGCCGAGTTCCTGATCACGGTTGACAACGGCATCTCCAGCATCGCCGGGGTGGCGGCGGCCAAGGCGGCCGGCATGCAGGTACTGGTTACCGATCACCATTTGCCCGGCCAGGAGCTGCCTGACGCCGACGCGATAGTGAACCCCAACCAGCATGGCTGCGACTTCCCCTCCAAGTCCCTGGCCGGGGTCGGGGTCGCCTTCTATCTGATGGCGGCTCTCAACACCCATCTGCGCCAGAGCGGCTGGTATGAGCGCCAGGGGCTGCGCGCCCCCAACGTGGCGGATTACCTGGATCTGGTGGCCCTCGGCACCGTGGCCGACGTGGTAGTGCTCGATGGCAACAACCGCATCCTGGTCCATCAGGGGTTGCAGCGGATCCGGGCTGGCCGTTGTCGCCCCGGCATCCAGGCGCTGGTGGATGTGTCGGGTCGCGACGGTCGTCGCCTGTGCGCCGCCGATCTCGGCTTTGCGCTGGGGCCGCGCCTCAACGCGGTGGGCCGGCTCGATGACATGTCCCTCGGGGTCGCTTGTCTGCTCTGTGACGACATCAACCTGGCGCGCCAGCTCGCTTCCGAAATGGACAGCCTCAACCAGGAGCGCAAGGAGATCGAGCAGGGGATGCAGCAGGAAGCGCTCGCCACCCTGGAGCAGATCCGTTTTCGCGACGGCGAGGTGCCCTCCGGCATCGTGCTGCACCGAAACGAGTGGCATCAGGGGGTGGTGGGGCTGGTGGCCTCCAAGGTGAAGGAGAAGTACTATCGCCCGGTCATCGCGTTTGCCGAGAGCAGCGAGACCGAGCTCAAGGGCTCCGGGCGCTCCATCCCGGGGGTGCATCTGCGCGATGCGCTGGAACTGCTCGACACCCGCCACCCCGGCTTGATGGGCAAGTTTGGCGGCCACGCCATGGCGGCCGGGCTGACCCTGCCCAAGGCCAATATCGAGGCCTTCGGTCGGGCCTTCGAGGCGGTCATCGGCGAGCTGGTGACCCCTGAGCTCTTGACCGGAGTGCTGCTCACCGATGGCGAGCTGCTGCCCGATGAGCTGAGTCTGGAGCTGGCGGAGCTTATTCGCGCCTCCGGCCCCTGGGGTCAGGCCTTCCCCGAGCCGCTGTTTGACGGGGAATTCGTGCTGGTGCAGCAGCGGCTGGTGGGGGAGAAGCACCTCAAGATGATGCTGACCACGGATTCCGGCCACGCGGTGGATGCCATCGCCTTTGGCGTCGACTTGCAGCGCTGGCCCGATGCCTCGGTGAAGCGGGTGCGGCTGGTCTACCGGCTCGACGTCAACGAGTGGCGCGGCAACCGCAGCGTGCAGTTGCTGGTGGAGCATCTGGAGGCCGCCGGCCTCTGACGTTCGTGAGTTTCTTTTGCTGCCTATGACGGCCACCTCAGGGTGGCCGTTTTTTTATGGTGTTAACCCGGATGTTGTCGTTGACCCGTCTATTGCTTCACAGTTTAAGCTTCTCTTCATCGGGTCACGGACCCCACTGCGAGTCGCTGTCATGAAAATATCCGAACTGGCCCGGCGCTGCGGCCTGGCCCGCTCCACCCTGCTCTATTACGAGAAGCTGGGGGTGATTGCGGGCACGAGGGGCGCCAACGGCTATCGCCACTACGACGATGACGATCTGCAGCGGCTGCGGATGGTACAGGCCCTGCAGGCCGGCGGGCTCAGCCTCAAGCAGTGCCTCGCCTGCCTGGCGGGCGAGCTGGAGCAGGCAACGCTGGCAGCCCGGGTCAGGGAGCTGGATGAAGAGCTGGCGCGGATGCAACGCGCCCGGGATCTGCTGGCGGATCTCGCCGGTTTGCGTGCGCACTCCGGCGACGAGTTCAAGGCCTGGCAGCGGCAACTGCAGCATCAAGCCCCGCAGGCCTACTTTGCCTGGGTGATGAAGCAGGGATTCAGTGAAAAAGCGCGTTACCACCTCCAGTGGCTCAGCAAAGACATGAATGAACATGAGCGCTACATCCGGGATTTCAAGCTGCTGCTGGATGGCATGAGCTATTGGGGGCCGGGCGATAGCCTCTTCACCCAGCAGCAATTTGCCGCGCTGCCCAGCCAGCCTCGCCGGATCCTCGACATGGGCTGCGGGCGCGGCGCCGCCACCTTGGCGCTGGCACAGGTGACGGACGCCACCATAGTGGCCATCGATCTGGACGAGGAGGCGCTGGCCGCCGTGGCGAGATCGGCCAGCGCGGCTGGCTTTGAGCAGGTCACTACCCTGTGCGCCAACATGGCGGCGCTGCCGGCAGATCTTGCCCCCGCCGATCTCATCTGGGCCGAGGGGAGCGCCTACACCATCGGGGTGGCCAACGCCTTGCAGGCATGGCGGCCGTACCTTGCCGATCCTGCTGCCTGCCTGGTGCTGAGCGACCTGGTGTGGCTGACGGACACGCCCCCAGAGGAGGCGTTGGCGTTCTGGCAGCGGGATTATCCCGCCATGCAGACCCTGGCGGGCCTGCTCAAAACGGTGCAGGAGGCGGGTTATCGCTGCCTGTGGCACACCCCGTTGCCGCAAAGGGCCTGGGACAACTATCTGGATCCCATCGAGCGCAATCTGGCGCGCCACAGTGCCGAGCTGGGGGATAGCCCAGCCTGGCAGGATCTGAGTCGGGAAGTGGCCATCCACCGCCAACACCTGGGCAGCTACGGCTATGTGATCTGCTGCCTGCAGGCAGTCTGATCAGGTCATCCATTGAAAGAGAGCAAACGGAGAAAACCTTATGAACATCATCATTCGGCCCGAAACAGGCGCCGATCACGACGCCATTGAAGCGCTGACCGTGGCCGCGTTCCTCAATGCCCCCCATACCGATCACAACGAACAGCTGATCGTGCGCGCCTTGCGCCAGGCCGGGACACTCAGCCTGTCGCTGGTGGCGGAGCAGGCGGGGCGGGTGGTCGGCCACCTCTGCTTCTCGCCGGTCACCATCAGCGATGGCAGCCCGCACTGGTATGGCCTTGGCCCCATTTCCGTCTCCCCTGCGCTTCAGGGCAGGGGGCTGGGGTCACGGCTGATGGACGCGGGTCTGGCCGAGCTCAAGGGGATGGGAGCGGCCGGCTGCGTGGTGCTGGGGGATCCCGGCTTCTACGGCCGTTTTGGTTTCGTGTCCGAGCCGGGGTTGACGCTGCCCGGCGTGCCGCCCGAGTACTTCATGGCCCGCTCGTTCGGCGCTGCCATGCCCAGTGGTGAAGTGCGCTATCACCCGGCCTTCGAGCAGGGCTAAGCCCTCACCTTGAGGAAGATGAAAGTCGCTTTCTCAAGGTGGTGCAACCTTGTCGGTTTTAGGGAATGGGGCGGTGTTTAATATCAACCTTTCTGATATCTCATGGTGGAAAATGCAATAAGTGACGGTATTGTGATATATTCCACCTGTAATTTTTCTTGACGGACCGCCCCCTTGTCATCCTCTCGCCGCCCCTCGTCATGGCCGATGGTGCTTGCCATCGCCTGCCTTCTCTGGCTTGCCGCTGCGGCGGCGGCAGGGGTCGTTGCAACGCCGGGAATGGAGACGCAAGGGCAGGAGCGGCCGATGCTGTTCCATGAGCCAGCGAACCCGGGGCTTGCCGACAACGTCAGCCTGCCGCCCGCCTCCCAGTGGCGGCTCGGTTTCGAACAGGGACGGCGACTGGAAGGGGCCGCTCATGCCGAGCTCTACCAGATGCTGCTGGCCTGGTTCCAGCACGAGATCCTCGGCCTGCTCTGCGGCCTGCTGTTTTTCCTGCCTCTCATCTATCTCAGGCAGCGGCCCGACTACTTCGGCGCTCTGCACACACGGCGGCTTCGCTGCCACCACCTGCAATATCGCTTCTGCCAGGGCGACTAGGTTCACCAGCCGGGCGCCCGCCCGTTTGAGCCCCGTCATTGAGTACCGCTGACCGGGCTGCTCGGCAGTCTGGCGGCTGCCGTGGTCATTACCGGGTGCTGCGCCAGCTCTCTCTGTAAACGTCATCTTCGCGACTGGCCGTTGGCCGGGCGCGGACATGCTCTTATTGCAACCAAGTGGTGAACTCATTCATGGACTATTACGTCAATCTCTTCATCCAGTCGATCTTTGTGGAAAACCTGGCGCTGGCCTTCTTTCTTGGCATGTGCACCTTCCTGGCCGTTTCCAAGAACATCAACACCGCCTTCGGTTTGGGCATGACGGTGCTGGTGGTCATGGTGATCGCCATCCCCCTCAACAACCTGATCTACCGCCATATCCTGCGTCCCGAGAGTACCTTCCTCGGGGAGTTTGATCTGGGCTTTCTCGATTTCATCGTCTACATCGGGGTGCTGGCGGCCCTGGTGCAGGTGATGGAGATGGTGCTCGACAAACATTTCCCGGCGCTTCATCACGCGCTCGGCATCTATCTGCCGCTGCTGACGGTGCATTGCGCCATCTTCGGCGGGGTGATGTTCATGGCCCAGCGGGATTACGACTTCATCGAATCCGTGGTGTACGGGGCGGGCTCAGGGCTGGGCTGGCTGCTGGCCATCGTCGCCATTGCGGGATTGCGCCAGAAGATGAAGTATTCGGATGTGCCCGAGGGGCTGCGCGGCATCGGCATCACCTTCATCGTGGCCGGGCTGATGTCCCTCGGCTTCATGTCTTTTTCCGGCATCTCGCTCTGAGCCATGGGCCGGGTGGTGGCCCAATGAAGGTGCTCAATCCAGACGCTTTGCCATGTTGTAGCCCGTGATGGTGAAGCCCAGCGCCTGATAGAGCGCCAGTGCCCTCGGGTTGTCATGGGCCACCCTCAGCTTGAGCTGGCGGATACCTAGGGGGGCGAGCTGCGCCTCCAGGGCGGCCATGGCTGCCTTGCCGAGGCCGCGACCACGATGGGGCGGTGTCACATAGAAGTCGTAGATGAAGGTGGTGCCGGCGGCGCCGTCGATGGCGTGCCAGAGATAGCCCAGAGGCTCGCCCGGCGCGTTCGAGGCTTCAGGTACCATGGCGAGCAGGTGATGACCCGGGGTGGCGACACCCAGTGGCAGGAGCTGCTGCAACGAGGCGTCGGCCTGACGGTGGGCGTCAGGCAGCGCCATCCCGTGGTTGCTGGCAAGATCCTGGGCGTAATCCTCGATGAAGTAGTCGCGATAGGCGGGAAAGTCTGCGTCACGCAGGGGGATCAGGCGAACGGTGAGAGTCGGCATCCGGCACAGCACTCCAGAGAAGGGGAGTGGCCACGTTACGCCAGAACGGCGTCAATCACAAAGGGACAACCGCTGCCTGCGAGGTGACGGCGATAAAAAAAGAGCGCTCAGGGGCGCTCTTTTTTCTGCCAGCAGGAAAAGAGGCTTATTTGACCTCTTCCCCCTTGGCTTGCAGGTCTGCGTGGTAGGAGGAACGCACGAAGGGACCGCAGGCGGCGTGGCTGAAGCCGAGATCCATGGCCACATCCTTGAGTTCGTCGAACTCTGCGGGCGGCACGTAGCGCTTCACCGGCAGGTGGTGGCGGCTCGGCTGCAGGTACTGGCCCAGGGTCAGCATGTTGACGCCGTGCTCGCGCAGGTCCTTGAGCACCTGGACTATCTCTTCGTTGGTCTCGCCCAGGCCCATCATGACGCCGGACTTGGTCGGCACGTGGGGGTGCATCTCCTTGATGCGGCGCAGCAGCTCCAGAGACCACTTGTAGTCGGCACCCGGACGGGCAACCCGGTACATGCGCGGGGCGGTTTCCAGGTTGTGGTTGAAGACGTCAGGCGGGGTCTCGCGGAACACCTCCAGCGCCTGCTCCATCCGGCCACGGAAGTCCGGGGTCAGGATCTCGATGCGGGTCTGGGGGCTGTGCTCGCGGATCTCGCGGATGCAGTCGGCGAAGTGCTGGGCACCGCCGTCGCGCAGATCGTCGCGGTCCACCGAGGTGATCACCACGTACTTGAGGTTCATCTCCTTGATGGTGAGTGCCAGCTTCTTCGGCTCCTCCGGATCCAGCGGCAACGGACGGCCGTGGGCCACGTCGCAGAAGGGGCAGCGGCGGGTACAGATGGCGCCCATGATCATGAAGGTCGCGGTGCCGTGGTTGAAGCACTCCGCCAGGTTGGGGCAGGAAGCCTCTTCACACACAGAGTGCAGCTTGTTTTTGCGCAGGGTGCTCTTGATGTGCTCGATCTTCTGGCTCGACGGCGGCAGCTTGATCCGCATCCACTCCGGCTTGCGCAGCACTTCCTCGTTGGGATCCGGCATGAATTTCACCGGGATCAGGGCCATCTTGTCGCCATCGCGCAGCTTGACGCCCGGCTCCATACGAACGGGTTTGCTCATGATTCACTCTCGGTGTTTGTTATTGTCTGGTTGACGGTCACCAGGGGCCTCCCGGCTCCCTCGTGACCACGGGGCATGGGGTTGCTCATGCCGCCTCTTCGGTATTCGTGATCTCTTGGTAGCCAATCAGGCGGGCCAGCTCCGTCACCAGCAGGGACTGTGCCTCGGCGACGCTCTGCGGGCCGCCCAGGGCGCTGGTCTGGGTCATGGCCATGCCCGCATAGCCGCATGGATTGATGCGCAGGAAGGGAGTCATGTCCATGTTGACGTTGAGGGCCAACCCGTGGAACGAGCACCCCTTGCGAATGCGCAAACCCAGGGACGCCAGCTTGGCTTCCATACCCAGATCGCTCTTCACGTAGACGCCCGGGGCATCGGCCTTGGCGTAGGCCTCGATATTGCTTTTGGCGAGCGTGTTGATGATGGCGGTTTCGAGGCAGGTCACCAGCTCCCGTACAGAGAGCTTGCTGCGGCGCACATCCACCAGCACGTAGAGCACCAGCTGGCCCGGGCCGTGATAGGTCACCTGGCCGCCGCGATCACTCTGCACCACCGGGATGTTGCCCGGGGCGAGCAGGTGTTCGGCCTTGCCGGCCTGACCCTGGGTGTAGACGGGGTCATGCTCCACCACCCAGAACTCGTCCGGGGTGTCGGGGGTGCGATTGTCGGTGAACGCCTTCATGGCGTCCCACACCGGCTGGTAGGGGCGACGGCCCAACTGTCTGACGAGCAGTTGGCCGGCTGACGGTTGTGGCTCGGCGGGCGTTTCGAGTGACATCTTTCCTCACTGGCGGCGCGGTGTCGGTACGGTCGCCGCTGCGACCGGGCGGCAAATAATCAGTCGCCCCGGTGGCGGGGCGAGAGAGGCAACTTACAGGACGTAACGAACCAGCTCGATCTTGCCAAGGGCGGTATACATGGCCTCGATGTGTTCCTTGCTCTGGGCGGTGACCGTCACCCGTACCGAGTGATAGTTGCCCTTGGAGCTCGGTTGAACGGTCGGGCTGTAGGTGCCGGGAGCATGTTGCTGCAGCACTTCCACCACCATGTCGGGCAGGGCGGGATCGGCCACGCCAAGCACCTTGAACGGGAACTTGCAGGGGAACTCCAGCAGTTCATCAAACTTGGTATTCATCTACTTCACCTTTCTGGGTCGCCGGGAAGCGACGTCATCTTTACGTCTTTGAGGGCCGTTTAAACGGTCCCCCTATCTGCCCAGAAGGGGCAGTCTCCCATTCTATATGGGCATGAGCCGCCTCGGGATCAAGGCCCGGCGGTTCGGCAAGACGTGGAAATGCTGCTTTTTACCACAAATCGTCAGTCGGCGGAACCTGCAGATTACAGGGTTATTGACTGGACAGACCGCAAAAGACAGCAGCGGCGCCTGTTGGCGCCGCTGCTGGAGGAGGGGTCTGTTACTTGAACCAGCTGGAGACCAGCATCACCAGGTAATCCCACAGACGGCTCATCAGGCCACCTTCCTGCACCTCTTCCAGGGCGACCAGGGGCACCTGCTTGATCTCCTTGTCCCCCTGCTTGAGGTACACGGTGCCGACGCGCTGGCCCTTGGCCA
This sequence comes from Aeromonas sp. s9, assembly GCF_040907765.1. Lineage (NCBI taxonomy): Bacteria > Pseudomonadati > Pseudomonadota > Gammaproteobacteria > Aeromonadales > Aeromonadaceae > Aeromonas > Aeromonas sp. s9. Next base: position 87,658 of record NZ_JBFOCK010000066.1, on the reverse strand, counting down.
GGGGCGCCTTCAGCTCGCTCTCCAGCTGGAAGTCCGCCTTGAGGTTGTTGCCCTGGCCACGGGTGACCAGCACGGAGACGTCCTTGTCGACCCCCAGCTTCACTTCCGGCTTGTCGCCCATCCAGATCTTCTGGGTGACCAGTTCGGTGCCCGCCTTGTAGGGGGTCAGGCTCTGGAAGAAGCGGAAGCCGTAGGTGAGCAGCTTCTTGCTCTCGGCAGCGCGGGAGGCCTCGCTGTTGGCCCCCATGACGACGGCGATCAGGCGCATGCCTTCGTTGTTGGTGGCGGAAGAGACCAGGTTGTAGCCTACCTGGCTGACGTGGCCTGTCTTGATGCCGTCAACCTGCAGGGATTGGTCCCACAGCAGGCGGTTGCGGTTGTGCTGGGTGATGCCGTTGAACACGAAGGACTTCTGGGAGTAGATCTTGTACTCCTCCGGCTGATCGTGGATCAGAGCCTGACCCAGGCGGGCCATGTCGCGGGCGGTACTGTAGTGGCCCTCTTCATCCAGGCCGTGGGGGTTCTTGAACTGGGAGTCCTTCATGCCGAGCTTGGCGGCCCAGGCGTTCATCAGGCTGGCGAAGGAGTCGGTGCTGCCTGCCAGGTGCTCGGCCATGGCGACGCAGGCGTCGTTGCCGGACTGGATGATGATGCCCTTGTTGAGATCATCGACGGAGACCTGCTTGCCCACCTCGATGAACATCTTGGAGGAGTCGGAGTAGTTCTTGGACCAGGCGTTCTGGCTGATGGTCACCATGTCGGTGCCCTTGATGTTCCCCTTGTGCAGCTCGTCGCCGACGATATAGGAGGTCATCATCTTGGTCAGGCTGGCGGGGGGCAGACGCTCGTCGGCGTTCTGCTCGGCCAGCACCTGGCCGGAGAAGTAGTCGATCAGGATGTGGGCCTTGGCGGAGATCTCGGGCGCGGCAGGCACCACCATGGGGGCGCTGTTCAAAGTGGGGACCGGCTGGGCACTCGGCAGGGCCGAATCCGGGGTCGGAACAGGCTGGTTGGCCTGAGCGGTGGCGCTTAACAGGGAGGCCAGAATAACGGAGCGGGCAAATTTGGACATCTTGAAATTCCTGGTGCCTGGATGGGATGTACCCAAGTTGAAAAAAAGCGGGCCCCACTATACCAGATGTGCGTGTCGGTCATAGTCCGAGATGCGACCTGGACGGGATTTTATGGGATGGTCCCCGACCTCGCGTCGTATCCCGGCGCGAGGTCGGGGCGGGTATCAGGGCACGATGAAGGCCTGCTCCAACCCACCCTGGCGGATCTGCTCGAGCAGGGGGGCCTGCTTGTCGCTGGCCACGGGTCCGAGCAGGACGCGGAAGACGGCGCCGTGCGCCACCACCTGGTACGGCACGCCATAGCGCTGGGTCATCACTTTGCCCATGGCCTCGGCCCGCGCCTGCGAGCCGCTGGCGAGCACCTGGATCATCTTGCCCTGGGTCGCTCCGGCCTTGGGGGGGGAGACGGTGGTGGTTGCCGTGGCGGCAGGAGCAGGCGCGGCCTTGGCCGGTGCCGTGGGGGCCGGCGTCTCGTTGACGAAGGAATTGACGGCTGGCGCCGCAGGCTCCATGGGCGTCATCGGGGTCATGGGGACCATCTCCACCATCTGATCCGGCTGATCGGTGATGAGTTCGAGGCGCACCCGGGCCTCACCCCCTTCCACCATCTCCAGCTGCGCGGCGGCGGCGTGGGAGAGATCGATGAGGCGATCGCTGCCGAAGGGGCCGCGATCATTGACGCGAACTATTGTCTCCAGACCGTTGTCCAGATTGGTGACCCGCACGTAGCTTGGCAGGGGCAGGTTGCGGTGGGCTGCGCTGAACAGGGTGCTGTCCTGCACGTCGCCGTTGGCAGTCTTGTTGCCGTCCAGATCCCGGGAGAGCCAGCTGGCAGTGCCTTCCTCGCTGTAGTGCTTGATATCGCGCCACACCTCAAACTTCTGCTTTCCGATCCAGTAGTCCCGGTTGCCGCTCTCGCTCATGGGTTCGGGGCGGGGAATGGCGCCGGTCGCCTGGGGGATCTCGATGACCTGGGGCTTCTCCTGGGGGACGGGCTCCGGGGGCAGCGGCTGGGGTTCGGGTTGGCTGCTACAGGCGGCCAGCAGCAAGGTCAGGCTGAGGGGAAGAAGTTTGTGGCTGTAATGCATAAGCGTCCTGGATTGCTTGACTGAGTTGATGCACCGCCATCGCATAGAGAGGGCTGCGATTGTAGCGGGTGATCACGTAAAAATTGTGGCGCGCGACCCAGTATTCCGGTCCTTCGGCCTGCTCCATCGCCAGCAGTTTTACCGGCGTCTCGGGTGACGGCGGTGTGGCGACTTCTATGCCCGCAGCGGCCAGCTCTGCCCAGCGGTGTCTTAGCTCGGGCTCGGGTGCAAGCAGGGTACCTACTGGCGCCAATCCGATCAAGGCGGGCTCCACCACCGGCTCGCCCCAGCGCCAGTGGTGCAGGGCGAAGTAGTTGGCCACGCTGCCGATGGCATCTGCCGGGTTGGCGAAGAGATCCCGCTTGCCGTCTCCGTCGAAGTCGACCGCGTAGTGGCGGTAGCTGGAGGGCATGAACTGGCCCATGCCCATGGCGCCGGCATAGGAGCCCTTGAGATTGGTGATCGGCCACTTCTCTTCCCGGGCAAGCAGCACCAGCTGGGCAAACTCCTTGGCGAAGAAATCCGCCCGTTCTGGGTAGTGGAATCCCAGGGTGTAAAGGCTGTCGAGCACCGGATGGCGGCCCATCTGTCGACCGTAAAAGGTCTCGATGCCGATGATGGCGACGATGAGGGAGGCGGGGACCTGGTAGGTCTGCTCGGCCCGTGCCAGGGTGGCGGCATGGCGCTGCCAGAATCCCACTCCGTCCCGGATGCGCTCCGGGGTGACGAACAGCGGCCTGTAGCGGTGCCAGGGCTTGGCTTCCCAGGGGCGGCGGATGGTGTCCAGCACCTCCTGGCGCAGGCTGGCCTGGTCGGCGGCGGCCTGCAATTCTGCCAGCGGCACCTGCTGCTGCTCGGCCAGCAGGCTGAGCCGGGCCGGCGAGACGGCAGCACCCGCCGTCAGGGTGCACAGAGATAGAGCCAGCCAGCCGAGCCGCATCAGGCGAGCAGCCGCCTGTGGGTCTGGATGGACATCAGAACGCCGAAGCCCGCCATCAGGGTCACCATGGAGGTGCCGCCGTAGCTCACCAGTGGCAGGGGAACTCCTACCACTGGCAGGATGCCGCTTACCATGCCCATGTTGACGAACACATAGACGAAGAAGGTCAGGGTCAGGGCGCCCCCCAGCAGGCGTTCGAAGCTGTTCTGGGCCTGCATGGAGATAAACAGGCAGCGGCTGATGATGTAGAGGTAGATGACCAGCAAGAGGGCCACTCCCACCAGACCGAACTCCTCGCTGAAGACGGCGAAGATGAAGTCGGTGTGGCGCTCTGGCAGGAATTCGAGCTGGGACTGGGTACCTTGCAGCCACCCCTTGCCGAACACGCCGCCGGAGCCGATCGCAATCTTGGACTGGATGATGTGATAGCCGCGACCGAGCGGGTCCTTCTCCGGGTCCAGCAGCATCAGCACCCGCTGGCGCTGGTAGTCGTGCATCAGGAAGAACCAGAGTACCGGCATGAAGGCGCAGATGAGCAAGACCGCGAGCCCGATGAGCCACCAGCTGATCCCCGCCAGGAAGATGACGAAGAAGCCGGAAGCGGCCACCAGGATGGAGGTGCCGAGATCGGGTTGGGCCGCGATCAGCAGGGTGGGTAGCAGCACCATCACCAGGGCGATCATCACATGGCTGAACTTTGGCGGCAGGGAGTGCCGGCTGAGCCAGGCGGCCACCATGATGGGCATGGAGAGTTTCATCACCTCGGAGGGCTGGAACTTCATGAAGCCGAGATCGAGCCAGCGCTGGGCCCCCTTGCCGATGTGGCCGAACACGTCCACCGCGATGAGCAGCAGCACCACCACCGCAAACAGGGGCACCGACCAGCGGGCATAGAGGGAGGGTGGCAGCTGGGCCATGCCGATCATCAGACCGAAGGCCAGGGCGCCGCGCACCAGCTGGCGCACGATGGAGTCGAGATCCTGGCCCGAGGCGGAGTAGAGCACCACCATGGAGAGGGCCATCAGGGTCAGCAGGCCGAGCAGCAGCGGCAGGTCGATGTGCAGCTTGTACCAGATGCTCTGCTGGCGGGCAGAATTACTCATTGGGAAACGACCTCACTCGGTTGGGACGGCTTTTCCGGTGCCGGTGGCAACTGGGGTTCCGGCGGCAGCAGATAGGCATCCAGCATGTGGCGGGCGACCGGTGCCGCCATGGCGCTGCCGCCCCCGGCGTTCTCCAGCACCAGGGCGACGACCGCCTTGGGTGCCTCGAAGGGGGCGAAGGCGACGAACAGGGCGTTGTCGCGGTGCTCCACCTTGGTGGTGGCCGCGTTGTAGACCTGGTTCTCCTTGAGGCCCACCACCTGGGCGGTGCCGGACTTGCCCGCCGCCTTGTAGGGGGTATTGGCGAAGGCGCGGCGCCCCGTCCCTTCGTGGCCGTTGATGACGCGCCACATGCCGTCCTTGGCCACCTGCCAGTAGGTATCGCTCTTGGCGGCGATGGCCACGTTCGGGTTGATGGGGGCGTTGACCACGCCATCGGAGGAGGCGGTGCTCTTGAGCAGGTGCGGCGTCACGTCGTGACCGTTCTGGGTCAGGATGCTGATGGCCTTGGCGAGCTGGATCGGGGTGGCGCTCCAGTAGCCCTGGCCGATGCCGATGGAGATGGTGTCCCCCTGGTACCAGGGTTGACGCCAGCGGGCCATCTTCCAGTCCCGGGAGGGCATGACGCCCCGGGTCTCTTCATAGAGGTCCACGCCGCTGTACTGGCCGAAGCCGAACTTGGTCATGTAGCTGTTGATCTTGTCGATGCCGACCCGGTAGGCGAGATCGTAGAAATAGGTATCCGCCGAGACCTCGATGGCGCGATAGACGTCGAGCCAGCCGTGGCCCCAGCGGCGCCAGTCCCGGAACTTCTTGGTGGTGCCCGGGATGGAGAAGCTGGGCCCGCCGAAGTAGCGGTAATTGGGGGTGATCGCCCCCTCATTGAGCCCCATCACCGCCATCATGGGCTTGACGGTGGAGGCGGGGGCATAGATGCCCTGGGTGGTGCGGTTGACCAGCGGCCGGGCGGGATCGTTGAGCAGCGCCGAGTAGTTGGCGCTGGAGATGCCGGTCACGAACAGGTTGGGGTCGTAGCTCGGGCTCGACTCCATGGCCAGGATGGCGCCGGTGTTGGGCTCCATCATCACGATGGCGCCCCGGCGGCCGGCCAGCAGCTCCTGGGCCTTCAACTGCAGGCGGATGTCGATGTTGAGGTAGATGTCCTTGCCGGGCTCGGGGGGCTGGAATTTCAGGGTGCGCACCACCCGGCCGCGGTTGTTCACCTCGACCTCCTGATAACCCGCCACGCCGTGCAGCTGATCCTCGTAGTACTTCTCCACCCCCTGTTTGCCGATGTCCTTGGTGGCGGCATAGTTGGCGAGCTTCTCCTCCTTCTCGAGGCGCTCCACGTCACGGGTGTTGATCTTGGCCACGTAGCCCAGGGCATGGGTGAGGGTGTCGCCGAACGGGTAGTAGCGCTTGAGGTAGGCCTCGATGCTGGCCCCCGGGTAGTTGTGCTGGTTGACCGAGAAGAGGGCGACCTGGTATTCGGTCAGCTTCTCGAACAGGGGCACGGGCTTGAAGCGGCGCTGACGTTTGACCTCGGCCAGGAACTTCTCCTTGGTCCCCTCCGGCAGGGCCAGCAGGGTGATGAGGTCGTCCGCGGTCTTCTCCAGGTTCTCGGTCTCTTCGGGCACGATCTCCAGGCTGTAGACCGGGCGGTTTTCCGCCAGCAGGACACCGTTGGCGTCGTAGATGAGACCACGGGGCGGCGCCACCGGTACCACACGGATGCGGTTGTCGTTGGATCGGGTCTGATAGGTTTCGTAAGACTCTACTTGCAGGTAGTAGAGGTTAGCCAGCAGCACCAGCATGAGGGTGACCATGCCGATGTAGGCGACCAGGGTGCGCCGGAAGAACAGACGTCCCTCGGCACTGTGATCGCGCATTTCAATGCGATTCTTCAGCATGCCGTTACCTTGTGGCTGACGTGCGGGTGAGAGAGGAGAAATGCATGCTCAGGGTCGGCATGGGTCACTCTCTGTGATAAGGGTGATTGGTGGTGATGCTCCAGGCGCGGTAGAGGCTCTCGGCCACCAGTACCCGCACCAGGGGATGGGGCAGGGTCAGGGGCGAGAGCGACCAGCTCTGTTCCGCGGCAGCCTTGCACTCGGGGGAGAGCCCCTCCGGGCCACCCACCAGCAGCGCCACGTCCCGGCCATCCAGCTTCCAGGCTTCCAGTTGCACGGCGAGCTGCTCCGTGGTCCAGGGCTTGCCCGGAATGTCCAGGGTCACGATGCGGGAGCGGCCGGCGGCGGCCAGCATGGCTTCCCCTTCCTTTTGCAGGATGCGGGGAATGTCGGCATTCTTGCCGCGCTTGCCTGCGCCTATCTCGACCAGCTCGAACGGCATGTCTTTGGGGAAGCGGCGACGGTACTCTTCGAAGCCATGCTCTACCCAGGCAGGCATCTTGGTGCCCACGGCAATCAACTGGATCTTCATCTTTGGTTACGCTGTCGCCCTTTATTGCGAATTGACCTGGGCGGCGCCGCTCCAGAGTTTTTCCAGCTGGTAGAAGTCGCGGTACTCATCCTGCATCACGTGGACGATGACCGACCCCATGTCCACCAGCACCCACTCACCGGTGAGTTCCCCTTCCACGCTCAGCAGGTCGAGCCCCGCATGACGGGCCTCGCTGGCGAGGTTGTGGGCGATGGCACTGACGTGACGATTGGAGTTGCCGGAGCAGATGATCATGGTGTCCGTGATGCTGGATTTGCCGCGCACATCGAGGGTGATGATGTCGCGGCCTTTCATGTCATCGATCTTGTCGACGATAAAGGCGAGCAATTCTTGGCCTTGCAATGTCTTCTCCTATCTTCCGGCGCCAGAGGGCGGCGGATTATATCATGGTCACTCCCGTTTCCCAGCCTGGCAAAGGGAGCATCGCCCGGGGAGCCGTCCCGTGGGGGAGGGGCCCCTTGACGATCACTATAGTGTGCAACCCGGCCTGGCAATAGTCAGGGCCGGGCCCGGTGCGCCCGGACGTGTCGGCTGACCCGCCTGCGTGACGCCGTTTACTGCGTTGCCGATGAGCGGTAGAGCCCGTGGCGCCGGATATAGTCGGCAACCGGGTTGGGCAGCAGGTATTTGGGATCCTGGCCTGCCGCGAGCAGGGCACGCAGCCGTGTGGCCGACAGCTCGACGGGCAGATTGTCACAAAGCCAGACATGACCGTGGCGCTGGCGATGGAGAGCCCGAATGTCCCGGGTCTGGTGGCGGGCCAGCAGCTCGGCCACCTGGACGGGATAATCCGGTTGCCAGCCTGGGCGGCAGCTCACCACCAGGTGGGCGTAATCGAGCAGCTCCTGCCAGCGGTGCCAGCCCGGCAGGCCGAGCAGGGAATCCATCCCCATCAAAAAGCAGAGCGGGGTGTCCGGCAGCTCGCTCCTCAACTCGACAAGGGTGTCGATGGTCCAGGAGGGGGTGTCGCGCCTGAGCTCCCGCTCATCCACTACGAATCCCGGGTTGTCCGCCGCAGCGAGCCGGACCATGGCGAGCCGCTGCTCGCTGGAGCAGAGCGGATTGGCCCGGTGGGGCGGGATATGGTTCGGGAGCAGGCGCACCTCGGCCAGACCCAGGGCCTCCCGGGCCTCGATGGCGGGTCTCAGGTGGCCGATGTGAATGGGATCGAAGGTGCCGCCGAGGATCCCGATGGGCGGTGTCAGCATGATTCCGTCTCCAGCAGGGGGAGCGGGGTTCCGTCACGAAAGCCGAGGGCGATGGTTTGCAGCATCAGCCAGGCCTGTTCGGTGTCGAAATGGCGCTGGGCATGGTCCAGCTGGGCCATCAGTTGCCAGAGTTGCCGGATCTTGGGGAAGGGAAGCCGGGTCAGCGCCTGCTGGATGAGCTGCTGGCGGCTCTGCCAGATGCGCAGGCGGCTGAAATGCTCCACCAGGGGCTGTCCGGCGCGGGCGGCCAGCGCCAGCTCGGTGAGCTGCTCCAGTTCGCGGCACAGGGTCCAGGCCAGCATGCCGGGTTCGGTGCCCTCGGCGCGCAGGGCCAGCAGGATGCGCTGGGCCCGGTTCACCTTTCCTTCCAGCAGGGTATCGACGAGCTGGAAGGGGGTGAAGTGGGCGTGGCGGATGATGGTCTCCTGCAGATAGGCGACGCTGATGGGCTGGGGCGGGGAGAGCAGGGTCAGCTTCTCGATCTCCTGGCTCGCGGCCAGCAGGTTGCCCTCGTAGGCGTGGCACATGAAGTTGACCGCATCCGGCAGTGCCTTGAGGCCGAAGCGCTGAAAGCGGGCGCTCATCCAGCGCGGGAAGAAGCGGGGTTCGGGGTGGTTGACCGGCACATAGGTGCCGCTCTGGCTCAGCTTGTCGAACCAGGCCGCCTTCATCTGGGTCTGGTTGAGGCGGGGGCCCGAGAGCACCAGCAGCAGGTCGGGGTGGAGCTGCTTGCCAATGTCGCTGATGCGGGCGGCGAGATCCTTGTCGATCTTGGCGGGCAGCACCAGCTCGATGATCTGGCGGGCCGAGAACAGGCTCATGGCCTGGCAGGCATCGTAGACCTGGTTCCAGTCCAGCCCCTGTTCCACCACGAAGCTGTGGCGTTCATCGAAGCCCTGTTTGCGTGCCACCTGACGCACGGCGTCGACAGCTTCCAGTTTGAGCAGGGGCTCGTCCCCAAAAATGAGATAGCAGGGCTTGAGCCCTGCCTTGAGATGATCCGCAAACTGCTCGGGATAGACTCTCATCAACACCCTCTCATCAAGATACGCGCATCAGAACTTGACCTGACTGAGCTGGCGAATAACCAGGTTGGCGGCCTGCTCCTGCATCTCCTTGCCGAGCTGTTCCTGCTCGCGGGAGGAGGCGAGTGCCGCATCCGGCTTGTTCAGGAAGCTGCGGTTGAAGGTGATGGGGAAGACCTGGGTCGGTTTGCCCGGCATGACCACGGTGAACTGGGTGCTGTAACTCAGCAGGTATTCGCGGTCCTGGCCGATGGAGTCGACGGAGGCGACCTGGCTGCGGCTACGTACCCCGGCCAGGGTCAGCACCGGGATGCCCTCCTTGTCGGCGAGCTGCACGCCAGCGGCCTTGAGGCGGGTGGTGACCAGTCGGTAGAAGTCGCTCTTGTTGTCACCGACCACTTTCATGGTCATCAGTTCGGGGGGAATGGCGGTGCCCCGCATCTGAAAACCGCAGGCCTGCAGCAACAGTCCTGCCAGCACGATGGCCATCCAGCGCGTGAAGATGGTGCCCATAAAAAATCCTCTTTGCATGAAGGGAAGAGCGGCGGGCGCAGGGCCCGCCGTCATCATCCGTGTGTCGTCAGCCCCTGGCCCAGACCGTCGGCCGCCGCCAGGGGAGGCGTCATCAGTTGGCCACGATGTTGAGCAGTTTGCCCGGCACGTACACGACTTTGCGCACGGTCAGACCGTCGGTGAACTTCTGTACGGACGCATCGGCCATGGCCAGCTTCTCGACGTCGGCCTGGCTTATCTCGGCCGGCACGGTCAGCTTGCCGCGCATCTTGCCGTTGATCTGCACCACCACCAGCTTCTCGGTCTCGACCATGGCCGCTTCGTCGGCCACCGGCCAGGCCGCGACATCGATGTCCCCTTCCTTGCCCAGCATCTTCCACAGCTCGAAGCCGATGTGCGGGGTGATGGGGTAGAGCATGACCACGACCGCTTCCAGCGCTTCCTGCATCAGGGCGCGATCCTGAGCGTCGCTGCCCAGTTTTGCCAGGTTGTTCATCAGCTCCATGATGGCAGCGATGGCGGTGTTGAAAGTCTGACGGCGACCCACGTCGTCGCTCACCTTGGCGATGGTCTTGTGCAGCTCGCGGCGCACGGCTTTCTGGTCGCTGGTGAGGGCGGCGACGTCCAGTGCGGCAACGGCGCCACCGGATACGTGCTCGAAGGTGATGCGCCACAGGCGACGCAGGAAGCGCTGGGCACCCTCTACGCCGGAGTCGGACCACTCCAGGGTCATCTCGGCCGGGGAGGCAAACATCATGAACAGACGGACGGTATCGGCGCCGTAACGCTCCACCATCAACTGCGGGTCGATGCCGTTGTTCTTGGACTTGGACATCTTGGTCATGCCGGAGTGGATCACTTCACGACCCTCAAGGTCGACCGCCTTGGTGATGCGGCCCTTGTCGTCACGTTCCACCTTGACGTCGAGGGGGCTGACCCAGACGTTGCCGCCCTTCTCATCCTTGTAGTAGAAGGCGTCGGCCAGCACCATGCCCTGGCAGAGCAGGCGCTTGAACGGCTCGTCGCTGTTCACGAGGCCCGCATCACGCAGCAGCTTGTGGAAGAAGCGGGCGTAGAGCAGGTGCATACAGGCGTGCTCGATGCCGCCGATGTATTGATCCACCGGCAGCCAGTGGTTGGCAGCCGCCGGATCCAGCATGCCCTTGTCGTAGTCCGGGGAGCAGTAGCGGGCGTAGTACCAGGAGGACTCCATGAAGGTGTCGAAGGTATCGGTCTCGCGGAACGCTTCCTGGCCGTTGTAGGTGGTCTTGGCCCATTCTGCGTCGGCCTTGATCGGGCTCTGGATGCCATCCATCACCACGTCTTCCGGCAGCAGTACCGGAAGCTGATCTTCCGGGGTCGGCACCACGGTACCGTCCGCCAGGGTCAGCATGGGGATGGGAGCGCCCCAGTAGCGCTGACGGGAGACACCCCAGTCGCGCAGACGGTAGTTGACGGTGCGCTTGCCCTTGCCGAGCCCTTCCAGCTTGTTGGCGATGGCATCGAAGGCACCCTGGAAGTCGAGGCCGTCGAACTCGCCGGAGTTGAACAGCACGCCCTTCTCGGTATAAGCCGCTTCGCTCACGTCGACGTCACCATCAACCGGCTTGATGACAGGCTTGATCTCGAGGCCGTACTTGGTGGCGAATTCGTGGTCACGCAGGTCGTGACCCGGTACCGCCATCACGGCGCCGGTGCCGTAGTTCATCAGCACGAAGTTGGCGACCCAGACGGGCACCTTGCGGCCATCCAGCGGGTGAATGGCGTAGAGGCCGGTTGCCATGCCCTTCTTCTCCATGGTGGCCAGTTCAGCTTCGGCTACCTTGGTGTTCTTGCACTCTTCGATGAAGGCGGCCAGCTCCGGATTGTTCTGGGCTGCTTGCAGCGCCAGCGGGTGACCGGCGGCGATGCCCACATAGGTCACACCCATGAAGGTGTCCGGACGGGTGGTGTAGACCTCGAGGTGCTCGGCCTGACCGTCGATATTGAAGCTGATGTTGACCCCTTCGGAGCGGCCAATCCAGTTGCGCTGCATGGTCTTGACCATCTCCGGCCAGCCTTCCAGATTGTCGATGTCGTTCAACAGCTCTTCGGCGTAGTCGGTGATCTTGATGAACCACTGAGGGATCTCTTTTTGTTCCACCGGGGTGTCACAGCGCCAGCAGCAGTTGTCCACTACCTGCTCGTTGGCCAGCACCGTCATGTCGTTCGGGCACCAGTTGACGGAAGAGGTCTTCTTGTAGACCAGGCCCTTTTCGTAGAGCTTGGTGAAGAACCACTGCTCCCAGCGGTAGTAGTCCGGCTTGCAGGTGGCCAGCTCCCGATCCCAGTCATAGCCCAGACCCAGCATCTTCAGCTGGTTCTTCATGTATTCGATGTTTTCGTAGGTCCAGGGGGCCGGCGCCGTGTTGTTCTTGATGGCGGCGTTTTCTGCCGGCAGGCCGAAGGCGTCCCAACCGATGGGTTGCAGCACGTTCTTGCCATTGAGCCGTTGATAACGGGAGATCACATCACCTATGGTGTAGTTGCGAACGTGCCCCATGTGTAGACGACCAGACGGATAGGGGAACATGGAGAGGCAGTAGAACTTTTCCTTGTCTACTTTCTCCACCGCCTTGAAGGTTTTCTTGGCATCCCAGTGCTTCTGCACTGCTGGTTCTATGGATTGGGGAACGTATTGCTCTTGCATTGGTGACATCCGGATCTGTGAAATGAATAGATAAAACGGCTGGGAAATCCCGATAGAATACCCATATCCTGCGGCGGCAACAACCGCCAGCATCCGCCCGGTCTCGGGCCAGGTCCGGTACCCGCGAGGATTTGCAGAGCCGCAAGAGTCGCAACGAAGTGAGAATGGCAACCGCCGCCCGTATCCGCCGAGCCCGAGGTCAGGGTCTGGCTCGATCGGGATTCAGCAGAGGAGTGATGGCCATGGACAAACGTCGACAAGGGTATGAAGCCTTTATCGCCCAGCTCAAGAAGCAGTGGGAAGAGACGGAAGCGTTTCAGGGAGAGCGCCTCAACCGGATGATCGCCAAGGTGCAGGCCTATCTGGAGGCGGCCGGGGATCTGACCCAGGACGAGCTGGCGCTGATCGCCGAGTATGTGAAGCGGGATCTGGGCAACTATGACGAAGGGCGCAAGGATGAGCAGGTGGAGGAGTCCGCCTTCATGCTGGCGCTCAAGGACACCGCCTGGTCCTGGCTGGCGGACGTGACCGACCGTACCCAGGTGGAGTGGCAGGAGTTGGCGGACGAGCTGGAGCACAAGGGGGTCTACCGGGCGGGGGACTGGGTGGGACTCGGGGTGCTGGTGTGCGATCACTGCGAGTGGCGCCATACCGTGCTGCACCCGGAGCAGCTTGCCACCTGCCCGGAGTGCGGGGCCGATGAATATCATCGCGAGCCGCTGTCTCCTTGAGCCGCCAGACTGTGCCAAGCCATAAGCCAAACCATAAAAAGAGGCGCCCAAGGGCGCCTCTCTTGTTTATCGGCGTTGTGTGGTCTTAGCCCTTGCGTGCCCAGGGGTGGGCACGGGGGCGCAGCCACAGGGCCAGCCCCAGCAGGGCGGCGGCCAGGCCATACATTGGCCAGCTGCCAAAACGCAGATAGGGGGTCATGCCGTGGGCGGGGCGTACCTCGGCACGCAATACTCCAGCCTCGAACTGCGGGATCTGGGCGATGATGCTGCCGTCTATCTCGGTGACGATGGTGATGCCAGTGTTGGTGTCGCGCAGCAGCGGGCGGGCCAGCTCCAGGGCGCGCATGCGGGCGATCTCCATGTGCTGCCAGGGGCCGATGCTGGTGCCGAACCAGGCGTCGTTGGAGACGGTCAGCAGAAAGTCGGTATCCGGCTGCACGTTGCGGCGCACCTCGTCCGGGAAGATGATCTCGTAACAGATGGCGGCGGCAAACTTGAACCCCTTGGCGATCAGGTTCGGCTGCACCTCGTCACCCCGGCTGAAGGAGGACATGGGCAGGTTGAAGAAGGGGGCGATGGGACGCAGCAGATCTTCAAAGGGTACGAACTCGCCGATGGGCAGCAGGTGGTACTTGTAGTAGCGGTTCTTGTGCTCGTAGTAGTAGGACTCCTTGCCTTCTGCATCCTGCACCCCCATGCCGAGCACGGTATTGAAGAAGCGCTGCTGTTTCAGATCGTAATGGATGATCCCCGCCAGCAGGCCGGTGTCGTTCACCTTCATCGCCTTGTCCAGGCTCTCCAGATAGGTACCCATCTCCTTCTCGATGGCCGGGATGGCGGACTCCGGCCAGACGATGATGTCGGCATCCTGGTTCTCGCGGCTGAGATCCTGATACTTGCGCACGGTCGGCACCAGGGCCTCCGGATCCCACTTGAGGGACTGCTCGATATTGCCCTGCACCAGCGCGACCTTGACCGGCTCACCCCGGGTCACCCAGTTGAGCTGCATCAGCCCCTGTGCGGCGCCCACCAGGGCGACGGGGAGCAGCAGCCAGGCCGGCTTGCGGTGTTGCCATACCAGCCAGAGGGCGGAGGCGGTGAGCAGCAGGGCGAGGGTGATGCCCTGCACCCCGAGAAGGGGAGCGAAGCCCTTGAGGGGGCCGTCTATCTGGGTATAGCCGAACCAGAGCCAGGGGTAGCCGGTCATCACCCAGCCCCGCAGCCAGTCGGCCATCAGCCAGAGCGCCGGGAAGGCGAGCAGCCAGCGGCTCCAGTGGCGGCCGGCAAAGAAGCGGGCGAAGAGCCAGCAGGCCAGGGTCGGGTAGAGGGAGAGATAGGCGCAGAGCCCGGCCAGCAGCACGAAGGCGGCTGGCAGCGGAATGCCGCCAAACTCCGTCATGCTGACGTGGATCCACCACTGCCCGGGCAGGAACAGACCCATGGCGTAGCCGAAGCCGCGCCAGGCTGCCTGTTTGGGGGTGGCCTTGTCCAGCAGGGCGTAAAGGCCGAGCAGGGAGGGGATCACCAGGGGCCAGTAGCCGAAAGGGGAGAAGGCCAGCACGGCGATGGCGCCGCTGGCAATGGCAAACAGGCTGGTCAGGAGTTTCGATTTCACGGGGGATCGGGGCTCGAATTGGACTGAATGGAAACACAATGGCCGACATCTTAACCGCAAACCGGGTCAACGGCGAGCCTCGCGGTCGGCGTGGGCCAAGTGGCGGTAGCGCGGCGGGAGGGAGGCAAAAAAAGCGCCCCTGACGAGAGGGGCGCGGGATGTGCGTGGGGCTGGGCGGGATCAGGACTCCGGCTGCGCCGCCGCATGATGCTCGGGGATCTTCACCTGCAACTGTTGCAGGCGACGGCGATCGGCGTGCATCACCTTGAACAGGTAGCCGTCGAGTTCGATCTCTTCACCCTTCTTGGGCAGGTGGCTGAAGGCGTGCATCACCAGACCGCCGACGGTGTCCACCTCTTCATCGCTGAACTGGGTGTCGAAGAAGTCGTTGAAGTCCTCGATCTCGGTCAGCGCGCTCACCGAGAAGACCCGCTTGCTGATGCGGCGGATCTCTTCCGGCTCGTCCTCGATGTCGTCGAACTCGTCGTCAATCTCGCCGACGATGAGCTCCAGAATGTCCTCGATGGTCACGAGACCAGAGACACCGCCAAATTCGTCCACCACGATGGCCATGTGGTAGCGCTCTTCCCGGAACTCCTTGAGCAGGCGATCGACCCGCTTGCTCTCCGGCACGATCACCGTGGGACGCAGGATCTTCTCCAGCTGGAGCGGTTCGCTGGCATGCTGGCCGCCAAAACCGAACGGCAGCAGATCCTTGGCGAGCAAGATGCCCTCCACGTGATCCTTGTCTTCGTTGATCACCGGGAAGCGGGAGTGGCCGGATTCGATGATGACTGGCAGGAACTCGTCCACCGGCTGGGACTTCTCGATGGTCACCATCTGGGAGCGGGGGATCATGATGTCACGCACGCGCAGCTCGGCAATTTCGAGCACGCCCTCGATCATGTCCTTGGTGTCCTGATCGATGAGGTCCCGCTCTTCGGCATCGGCGATGACCTCTACCAGATCGTTGCGGTCTTTTGGCTCGCCCTGGAAGAGTTGGCTGAGTTTGTCGAGCCAGGTTTTCTTCGGCGAGCCGGTACTAGGGTGATCGTCGGTCATTTTCTCTCTTGGTTACTCGTATGAACACACTTGAAATCGTTGTGGCTATATGAGGATGGGCATCGGCTGTTTCAAGACGATGACCATCCGGTTCGTTACTCTTCGTCGTTCAGATAAGGATCGGCGAAGCCCAGTTCCTGCATGATGTCGCGCTCGAGCTGCTCCATCTCCTCGGCTTCCTCGTCCTCGATATGGTCATAACCTAGCAGATGCAGACTGCCATGCACAACCATGTGAGCCCAGTGGGCCATCAGGGGCTTGCCCTGTTCGACGGCTTCGGCCTCGACCACCTGGCGGCAGATCACCAGATCCCCGAGCAGGGGCAGCTCGAGACCCGGTGGCGCCTCGAAGGGGAAGGAGAGCACGTTGGTGGGCTTGTCCTTGCCGCGATAGGTGTGGTTGAGCTCGCGGCTCTCCGCCTCGTCCACCAGGCGCACCGTCACCTCGGCCTCGGGCTGGAAGCCCAGAATGGTGCCGTCGAGCCAGCCTTGCAGTTGGGCCTCGCTCGGCAGGCCGTCCGGGCTGGCGCAGGCCAGTTGCAGATCCAGGGTCACGCTCATTGGGCACTCTCTTTGCTGGTGTTCTCGTTGCGGGGAGTGGCTGCGCTCTTCTCGGCCGCCTGCTGGGCATCGAATGCCTCGTAGGCCTGCACGATGCGGGCCACCACGGGATGGCGCACCACGTCCTTGGACTCGAAGAAGTTGAAGGAGAGGCCATCGACCCCCTGCAACACCTCCAGGGCGTGGCGCAGACCGGATTTGGTGCTGCGGGGCAAGTCCACCTGGGTGATGTCGCCGGTCACCACCGCCTTGGAGTTGAAGCCGATGCGGGTCAGGAACATCTTCATCTGTTCCGTGGTGGTGTTTTGGGCCTCGTCCAGGATGATGAAGGCGTCGTTGAGGGTGCGGCCGCGCATGTAGGCGAGCGGCGCCACCTCGATGACGTTGCGCTCCATCAGCTTCTCCACCCGCTCGAAGCCCAGCATCTCGAACAGGGCGTCGTAGAGGGGGCGCAGGTAGGGGTCCACCTTCTGGGAAAGATCGCCGGGCAGGAAGCCGAGCTTCTCACCGGCTTCCACCGCCGGGCGGGTCAGCAGGATGCGGCGGATCTCCTGGCGCTCCAGGGCATCCACGGCGGCGGCCACGGCGAGATAGGTCTTGCCGGTCCCGGCGGGCCCGATGCCGAAGCTGATGTCGTGGCGCACGATATTGGCGATGTACTGGGCCTGGTTCGGGCTGCGGGGCTTGATGAGACCGCGCTTGGTCTTGACCGTGACCTCCTTGCCGTAGGGCAGGGAAGGGGCGGGTTCGTCGTCCTGCTCCAGCACGCGGGACTCCTGCACCGCCAGGTGCACCATCTCGGGGGGGATGTCGCTCACCTTGCTCCCCTTGAGGGGTTGGGTTTCCACATAGAGGTGTTTGAGGATGACGGCAGCCGCCTCCACCTGGGCCTGCTTGCCGATCACTTGGAAGTGGTTGTCCCGGTAGCTTATCTCGATGCCGAGACGGCGCTCCAGCTGCTTGAGGTTGTCGTCAAAGGGTCCGCACAGGCTGGCGAGGCGCTGGTTGTCGGCGGGTTCCAGATGCAGATTCAGGGTGGAGATGTGTCGGCTCAAGGTGTCCTCTTATCGGTTGTTCCCCCGCCACGGGGCGGGGGAGAGAGTCATCAATGGGGTCTGAAGGCCGCAACGCCCAGATCATCGGGCACGTTGTCAGGACGACGGGCGAGGATCTCGCTCGGGGCTGTGGCGATGCGCAGGTTCATTTCGTCCTCGCCGCGGATGAAGCGGCCGCGCAGGGAGTAGGGGCGTACGTCGGTGATTTCCACGTCGGCGAAGCCGCCGATGAGGCGGTGCGGCCCCTCGAAGTTGACCACCCGGTTGTTCTCGGTACGGCCACTGAGCTGCATGGGATCCATCTTGGAGGGCCCCTCCACCAGGATGCGCTGCACCGAGCCCAGCATGGCGCGGCCGATGAGCATGGACTGGTGATTGATGCGGTTTTGCAGTCGGGTCAGGCGGGCCTTCTTCACTTCCATGTCGACGTCGTCCGGCAGGTCCGCGGCCGGGGTGCCGGGGCGCGGGCTGTAGATGAAGCTGAAGCTCATGTCGAAGTTGATCTCCTCGATGAGTTTCATGGTGGCCTCGAAGTCTTCGTCCGTCTCGTTCGGGAAGCCGACGATGAAGTCGGAGCTCATGGTGATGTCGGGACGCACGGCGCGCAGGCGGCGGATCTTGGACTTGTACTCCAGCACGGTGTGCGGGCGCTTCATCATGGTCAGGATGCGATCCGAGCCGCTCTGGATGGGCAAGTGCAGGAAGCTGACCACCTCGGGGGTATCACGATAGACCTCGATGATGTCGTCGGTGAACTCGACCGGGTGGCTGGTGGTGTAGCGAATGCGGTCGATGCCGTCGATGGCAGCCACCAGGCGCAGCAGCTCGGCGAAGGTGCAGACCTCCCCGTCGAAGGTCGGCCCCCGGTAGGCGTTGACGTTCTGGCCGAGCAGGTTCACTTCGCGCACCCCTTGCTGGGCGAGCTGGGCGATTTCATAGAGCACGTCATCCAGCGGTCGGCTCACCTCCTCGCCACGGGTGTAGGGCACCACGCAGAAGGAGCAGTACTTGGAGCAGCCTTCCATGATGGAAACGAAGGCGGTCGCCCCCTCGGCACGGGGTTCGGGCAGGTTGTCGAACTTCTCGATCTCGGGGAAGGCGATGTCCACCTGGGCACCGCGCCCCTCCTGCACCTGCTTGATCATGGTCGGCAGGCGGTGCAGGGTCTGGGGTCCGAAGACGATGTCCACATAGGGCGCCCGGCTGCGCAGGTTCTCCCCTTCCTGGGAGGCGACGCAGCCGCCCACCCCGATCACCAGCCCCGGTTTTTTCGCCTTGAGCTTCTTCCAGCGACCGAGCTGGTGGAACACCTTCTCCTGGGCCTTCTCGCGGATGGAACAGGTGTTGAGCAGCAGCACATCTGCCTCTTCCGGCTCCTCGGTAAGCGTGTAGCCATTGCTGGCATCCAGCAGGTCCGCCATCTTGGACGAGTCGTACTCGTTCATCTGGCAGCCCCAGGTCTTGATATGAAGTTTCTTGCTCATTGCTTCTCGTGACTGGTTTTGAAATCGGCAGGGTCAAAGGACCGGCCATTTTACTCCGCAATCCCGGTGCTGACCAGTCTGGGGCCGCCCGTCGCCATCAGGGCCGGCTTGTCGTCGGCAATTGCGCATCCCCCTCACTGTTTCTGCCGCCTCCTTGCGTTATCATGCCCCATTCGGTTCGGCCCTTGCCCCTTATCGCGGGGACTCCTTGCAGGAATCAAGTTATGGAACAGTGTGATATTGCCATCGTCGGCGCCGGCATGGTGGGTGCCGCCACCGCCTGCCTGCTGGCGGCAGAGGGGCTCTCGGTGCGGGTCATCGAGACCCGGTTGCCCGAGCCCTATGCCCCCGAGCAGCCGCTGGATCTGCGGGTTTCCGCCATCAGTCAGGCCTCGGTGGCGCTGCTGACCCGGGCCGGTGCCTGGCAATATCTGCAGCAGATGCGGCTGTGCCCCTATCGCCGGCTGGAGACCTGGGAGCTGGACGGCTTCGCTACCCGCTTCGACGCGGTGGATCTCGGGCTGCCCCAGCTCGGCTACATCATCGAGAACCGGCTGATCCAGCTCGCGCTCCTGAAAAGGATGGAGGATTTCCCGACCATCCAGACCCATACCCCGGCGGCGGTGACGAGTCTGCGCCAGGGTGCGGATGACGCCGTGCTGACCCTGGATGACGGCACCGAGCTGCAGGCGCGCTGGGTGCTGGCCTGCGACGGTGCCGAATCCCACACCCGGCGATTGGCCGGCATCGGGGTGTCGCGTTTCGAGTACCGCCAGCACTGCATGCTGATCAACATCGACACCGATTTTGCCCAGGAAGACATCACCTGGCAGCAGTTCACCCCGAGCGGCCCGCGCGCCTTCCTGCCGCTGCCGGGCCGCCATGGCTCCCTGGTCTGGTATGACAGCCCGGCCCGCATCCGGGCGCTGGCCGCCATGAGCAACGAGACCCTGGCCGTCGAGGTGCGCCGCCACTTCCCGAGCCGCCTTGGCGGTTTCACCGTGACGGCCAAGGGGAGCTTCCCCCTGGTGCGCCGCCACGCCAACGACTATCACGCCGGGCGAGTGGTGCTGCTCGGGGATGCGGCCCACACCATCAACCCGCTGGCGGGGCAGGGGGTCAACCTCGGTTTCAAGGACGTGGCCTGCTGGACCGGGTTGCTCGGCAAGGCGGGGGCACAGTGGCACGAGCTGGCGCTGGCCGGGCGTTACGAGGGGCGACGCCGCCCTGACAACCTGCTGATGCAGTCGGGGATGGATCTCTTCTACGGGGTCTTCAGCAACGAGATAGGCCCCCTCAGGCTTGCCCGCAACCTGGCGCTGAATCTGGCGGACAAGGCGGGCCCCCTCAAGGAGATGGCGCTACGCTATGCGCTTGGGCTGGTATGAGGCAGTGCGTGGCACTGCCAGGTGCCAATCGGGTGGCATATCAATCCGTGTGATGGTGCCAGCCGGTTTTTTATATGGCCGCGAGGAGTGATCCGGGCGGCGCAGGGGCAAAACGGCCTCAGGCAAGGGGGGAGCACACCATGAACAAGGCATTGCTGGTGATCGATTTCATCAACGACATCGCCCACCCGGACGGGCGCATCGCCGCCTCGGCGGCCCAGGTGATCGAGCAGGACGCCATTGCGCACGCCAACCAGGCGCTCGCTCATGCCCGCGCTCACGGCTGGCTGGTGGTGCTCATCAAGGTGGGGTTTGACGAGGGCTATCTGCTGCAACCCAAGGGCTCCCCCATGTTTGGCCGTGCCCGGCAGTTCGGGGCCCTCTCCCTGGCCGACAGCGGCACCGACTTTCACCCGGAGCTCGATGTGCAACCCGGGGATCTGGTGCTGACCAAACCCAGAGTCAGCCCCTTCTACGGCACGGCGCTGGAGCCTGCGCTACGGGCCAATCGCATTGAGCATATCTATGTGTGCGGCGTGAGCACCAGCTGGGCCATTCAGGGGGCGGTGCGAGATGGCCACGATCGGGACTACGCCATCACCATCCTGGAGGATGCCTGCGCGGCGGCGGATGCCGCAGAACACCAGGCTTCCCTGCGCATGCTCGGTCGCATTGCCGAGATCATCAAGGTCGCGGAGCTGGCGGAGCGGGACTGAGCCCGGCCATCCTCTCCTGCAGGCATCTCATGCACCTCATGCGGGCTCGGGGTGCGTTTCTCTCACCATGGCGAGGAAACGATCCCGGATGGGATCGGCAAATTCCGGGTTCCACACCAGGCTGATTTCCCATTCCGACCAGGGGCCGGAGAGGTGGTAGAGGGTAACATCTTTGCCCGCGATGAACCCCACGCTGCGCGGCAGGATGGCGTTGCCGATACCGGCGGCCACCAGGGCCACCAGGGTCTGGATGTCTTCCGCCTCCTGAATGAGACCGGTCAGCCGGTTGGCGCCGAGGAAGCGGGCGATCTGCTGGCTGAGACCCGGGCAGCGATGGCCCACCATCTGCAGCAAGGGATCGCGGATCAGCGCCCGCTCCAGGTCGAAGTCCGGCCCTGCCACCTGGGTGGGGACGGCCAGCACCAGTCTGTCCGTCAGCAACCTGTGTTCCCTCAGTTGTGGCGCATCAGGCCGTCGCATGAAGCCCAGTTGCAGCCGACCCGCCAGCAAGTGCTCCTGCTGGATGGCGGACGTGGTGTCCCGCAGGTGAACCAGCACGTCGGGGGCCTGCTGCTTGAAACGGGCCACCAGGGAGGGGGCCAGTGCGAAGCTGGAGAGCCCGAACCCGATGTTGAGGCGTCCGGCGGCACCGCTTGCCAGCGCCAGGGCATGCCGCTCGAATCCCTTGCCGTGATCCACCAGAGCCCTGGCCTGGGGCAGCAACTGGAGGCCGATGGCGGTCAGCTCGGCCCCGTGGCGGCCCCGGTTGAACAGGGTGCTGCCGAGGGCCTGCTCCAGTCCCTGGATCTGCTTGGTCAGGGCCGGTTGCGTCACAAAAAGCCGGCTGGCCGCCTCCCGGTAGTTGGCACTCTCGGCCAGCATGACGAAGGCCTGCAATTGTCTCAGGTCGAATCTCATTCCATTTGGTTATCCAATGTGGCGATTTATTGATTATAAATTATCTAATCTCCTTGTTCTAATGGTCTCGAAACGGGCCTGCTTGCCCGCTGTTCAGCCACAAGGAGTCATGTCATGTCGAGCGAACGCTATCTGTTCTTGATCAAGGGGAGCCTGGTGATGGCTCAGCCGCTGGCCGCACCGGAGACCGGGGAGCTGCTGACCAGCCTGTTGCAGCAGGGGTTCGTCGTCGCCCCCTTGCCGGTGTGGGCCAGCAATGCGGAGCAGGCGCTCGCCTGTTACGAGGCCGCTGCCCAGCGGCAGGTCTTCGCCGATGCGCTGGCGGGGAGAGCCCTGTGAGCGCGGTGCGCGTGAGGGCAGCGGCCCTGCTGCTGGACATGGACGGGACCTTGGTCCACTCCACCGGCGACGTGGAAGTCGTGTGGCGGCGCTGGTGTCAGCACCATGGGCTGGATCCCGCTCCCGTGCTCGCCATGTGTCACGGCGTGCGCTCACGGGAGGTGATAGGGGCCCTGGCTCCCCAGCTGGACATGGCGGTGGAGGTGGCCCTGCTCGACGATCTGGAGATGGAATACGCTGCGGCGCCGATGCCCCTGGACGGTGCCCGGCGACTGCTCGAACAGCTGCCGCCGACGCACTGGGCGCTGGTGACCTCCGCAAGCCGGAGGGTGGCAGAGCACCGGCTGCTGCACGCCGGATTGCCGCTGCCCCGTCTCCTGGTGTGCGCCGGGGATGTGGTACGGGGCAAGCCGGATCCCGAGCCTTATTTGCTGGCTGCCAGCCGGTTGGGACTGGCTCCGGCCGATTGCCTGGTGTTCGAGGATGCGCCAGCGGGCATCGCCAGCGCCCTGCAGGCGGGTTGCCAGGTGGTGCAGATGGGGGGAACAAGGCGGTATGACGACAGGCTCAAGGGCTGGCTGCGGGACTGGCGCGGGATCGAGATCGAGGTGGCATCGGACGGGCTCCATCTTCATCTGCCCGCCCCGCAGCCGGCAGAGGCCGGATGATGACGACAAGAGCCACGCCATTCAGGTGCCGCAAGATTGCCCGACGCTGGGGGAAGCCTGCTCAGGCGAGTAGCGTTCCACCCGGTTGCGGCCATTGTGCTTGGCCAGATAGAGCGCCTGATCGGCGCGAGAGAGCAGCTCGTCCAGATTGAAGGGGCCCTCTCTCTGGGAGGCGATACCGATGCTGACCGTGATGCAGACGGCGGGCTCGGCTCCATTTTCTTCCCCTGGCTGCGCGACGATTTTTCGCAGCCGCTCGGCCACCGCCATGGCCTGCTCCTCGCTGAGGCCGGGCAAGATGGCCACGAATTCCTCTCCCCCCAGGCGACAGAAGAGGTCCCCGGTCGAAGCTGGTCGCGCACTCGGGCCGCGAAGCCGCTCAACTGGTTGTCCCCCTCTTCGTGACCGTGACGATCATTGATGCGTTTGAAATGATCGATGTCCAGCATGCAGATCGCCACAGGGTAGCGCTGCACCGTGAGGTGCTGGAGCAGTTCATTGGCGGCCGACCAGAAGCCGGCCCGGTTCAGCGCACCGGTCAGGTGATCGTGGTGGGCCAGGTGTTTCATCTCCCGCAGCAGGCTGTTGCGGGCCGCCATGATGCTGGCGGCGGTCAGGGGGGTGAGAGCGATCAGCATGACCCCTATCCGGACGGAGAACATCCAGTACTGGGTCTGGACATCGTGATTGATGACGAGGTGGCCGTTTGAGAGGGCGATCAGGATCAGGGTGCTGTAACCCAGGGTCAGCAGGCTGGTGGCGAAGACGGAGTAGGTGACGGCGCACCAGAGCAGTGCCGGTACCGGGAAGGCGATGGATCCCGGCCCCTCGATGAGCAGGGTGAGCAGCAGGGAGGCCACCAGGCTCAGCAGCGGCATCAATCCGGTCCAGGAGAACTCGGTGCGGTAGAGGAGGGTACGCCAGGGGGGCACGCTGTCATGGGGAGGCAGTGTCAGGAGCACCGGCAGTATGGTCATGTAGTTCACCAGCTCGCTGGCAAACCAGAAGCCCAGCCCGTAGAGCGGGGGGCCCAGAGACAGGATGGGATTGATGATGGCGCCGACCACGCCGGCGGCGAGGGAGGCGGCCAGGGTGTTTCGCAGCAGGAGCACGAGGGAGGTGGGGCGCCTGAGGAGCTTGTCGGCAGGCGCGAGCCGATGCATCAGCAGATACCCGACGCCGATGCCGGCCAGGTTGCCGCAGGTCAGCAGGATGGTTTTGAACAGGGGCTCGCCGGTGAAGAGGGCGGCGAGAAAAAAGCCCAGTATGCCGCCGGCCCAGCCCGCCGGGGTGGCCAGGCGTGGATAGCGCACCATGCAGCCGAGCAGGACCGCATTGGCAGGCCAGAAGGCCGCCAGCAGGTTGGGGGGGCGGGTGAAGATGCCGATTAGCGAGAACAGCAGTACCAGGGCGGCGACACACAACAGAGCGGACAAGGGCGTCAATGTGCATGAGGTACGTTGGCGTGCGATGTCCCCCATGGGGACCTCCTGACAAGAGAGGGTTTGCTCAGAGTATGGCTGGCACGTGACAAGGGTGAACGTGTGAGAGAAGAAAACGCCCCCTGGTGGAGGGGGCGTGAAGGCTTACTTGAAGACCCGGAAACGCACCTCGTCGTCGATGAAGGTCTTGTCGCCGGCAGGTTGCTCTATGCTGCCAAAAGGCATCTGGGCACGGAGCAGCCAGCTGGCGGGCAGGTCCCACTCCTTGCGCACCGCATCGTCGATGAGCGGGTTGTAGTGTTGCAGGGAGGCGCCGATGCCCTCCTGGGCCAGGGTGGTCCAGACCGCGAACTGGGCGATCCCGGTGGCATGTTCGGACCAGATGGGGAAGTTGTCGGCATAGAGAGCGAATTTCTGCTGAAGATCCTCGATGACGGCGGTGTCTTCGAAGAAGAGCACGGTGCCAGCCCCGGCGCGGAAGCTGTCGTTGATCTTGGCTTCACTCTGGGGATAGGCCTCCGGCGGCACTATCTTCTTGAGCTCCGCCTTGACGATGTCCCACAGCTTGTGGTGCTGCTCGCCGAACAGGATGACGGCGCGGGAACTCTGGGAGTTGAACGAAGAGGGGCTGTGCTTGACGGCATCCTTGATGAGGGCGGTCAGCTGGGCCTCGGAGTGGGTCACCCGGTTGCCCAGGGCATAGATGGTACGACGTGCTTTGATCTGTTCGATAAACGGACTGCTCATAACATCTCCTTGGTTGATGAATCATCACCGCCAGCGTTGCCGACAAAGGTCATCTGGCTCCGATTTCTCGAGTCATCGACTATAACACCTTGCGGGCAATAAACCGTCAACGACGAGTAATGACTGTTTCTACTTTTTATGGATATTCACATGACGGATGTGAATATGGCCGCGAGACACCTTGATATCTTTTTTATCATTAGCAGTGGATGTTAATGACTTCAATCAATATCTTTTGCAGATTTTTAATCTATAAAATTCATAAAATATGACATTTTATAGAGGGTGGCATGACGGCGGCGCTGATCAAGGAACGCTATTACATACTGACTCCGCTGTCGCTTCTCCTGGGAGGGCTGGTGCTGATCGCCACCCTGTTGCTGGCGGCAGCCAGCTACCTGAGCAGCATCGACAAGACGGTGGCGGGTTACGGTCACATGCTGGCTGCCCTCGACGCCACCCTGTTCCAGGACATGGCGCAGGACAACCGCCGCCAGCTTGGCGTGCTGGAGGCGTCCTTGGACAAGCAGGCCATCGCTGCCGGGGCATCGGCCATCAATCCCATCTGGCCCATTGCCCATCAGTTCAAGTACGACGCCCACTTCCTCTATTTCTACAATGCGCGCACCCATCGGCTCGACGGCTATCCCGACTGGCAGCAACCGGAGGGCTACCGGGCACAGGCGCGGCCCTGGTACCAGACCCTGTCCGGCGAGGGTGATGATCTCGTCTGGTTCGGTCCCTACCCGGAGTTCGATTCGGCCCGGCAGGTACTGACTCTCATCAAGCGGGTCAAGGATGATGAGGGGCAACTGCTTGGGCTGCTGATGGTGGACATGTCGTTCAGCGCCTTGCAGGGGGCGTTGCACCGGGCAGTGGGTGAGGATCCGGTGGCCCTCTACATCACCGAGCGCAAGGGCGGCAAGCTGGTGGTGGGGCACAATTTGTCGCTGTTGCCGCCCCGTCTCGAGCGGGAGACGCAGGCGGCTGGGCTGGACGGGTTCTGGGAAGGACGCCATCTGCAACACGCTCTGGAGGGGATGGAGTGGGATCTCAACGTCTATCTTCCCCCCTCCCATTTTCATGAAAACCTGCAAGACACCCTGCTGATGGTGGTGCTGCCCGCCCTGGCATTGCTCTGCATCTGGCTGTGCAGCCTGTGGTTTCTGGTGCGGATCTTTCGTCAGGAGCAGGCGCTGGTGCAGGGCTCGCTCAGCGGCCTCATCCGGGATGAGGCGAGAAAGGAGATCCAGCGGCGTCAGCGAACCTGGTTCGTGCACGGCAGCCTGGGAGAGATAGAACAGGTGCGAGACAGCCTGCTGCAAGGGCAGGATGCCCTGCTCCACGACCCTCTCACCGGCATCCTGAACCGGCGAGCCTTCGATCAGCAGCGGGCGGGGCTGGAGCAGGCGGGGAGGCCCTACTGGCTGGTGCTGTTCGATGTGGACAACTTCAAGCGCGTCAACGACAGCTGGGGACACGGTGTGGGGGATGCGGTGCTGTTTCGGGTAGCCACCATCATGGCGAGAATCCTGGGGGATGAGCAGGTCTACCGCATCGGGGGCGATGAATTTGCGGCCTTGCTGCCCTGGGAGCAGGCGGAGGTGGAATGTCGCCTGACCCACCTGCTCGGTCGGGTGAAGGCCCTGAAATGGCGGGAGTTCGCCGACGCCATCACCCTGAGCGCCGGCGGCGCGCGCTATCCGGATGATGCCCTGACGCTGCTCGAGCGGGCGGATGCCTGCCTGTACGAGAGCAAGCACCAGGGGCGGGATTGCTGGCATCTGGCGGCGTCGTCGCCCGTTGACGGGGAGGTTGTGACAGTATCTGTCTGACGGTGATCGCTGCAAAAAAGGGCCTTTGGGCCTAGAAAAGGGTCATGACGGGGATGATTTCTCGTGTGACCTTTTTTTTTGATGTGGTTTCAGGTGGTTAGCCTGCTTTCTTGCATCGTGTCGCGAACCGGAGACAGGGAGGGCTGGCCGTGAGGTGCCCCTTGCGGCAGTGGCGCAGGTCAGGGGGCTTTGTATAGTGCAGGGAAAAATAATCAATCATCAGGTTTGACAGGAGTACCCCATGAAAATGAAACCGTTTGGCATGAGCGCACTGGCGCTGCTGGGGGCGTTGCTGTTGGGCACAGGACAGGTGCAGGCATCCGAGACCCTCAACACCATTCTCGGCGGCGGAGCCGGCGGGGTGGCGGGCACCATGATCGGCAAGGAGCTGGGTGGCGACACCGGCGCCCTGGTGGGGGCCGCCCTGGGGGGCGCGGCCGGTGGTGCGGCCACGGCCAATAGGGGCAACAAGAACGAAGCTGCGCTCGGCGGCGCCGTCGGTGCCCTGGGCGGGGCTGCCATCGGCAAGAGCGTCGGTGGCAGCACGGGCCAGCTGATCGGCGCCGGTATCGGTGGTGCCGGTGGCTCCGCCATCGGAGCCAGGACCGGGGATGGTCACGAGAGCCGCGGCGATCGCTATTACGATGACAGGCGCTATCACAAGCACCACAAGAAACACAAAAAGCACCGCAAGCACAGATGGCATGACGACTGATGCCGCGGCAAGCTGACCGACAAAAAGGGGCCCTTGGCCCCTTTTTTGATCCCGCTGCCGGCCCGTGAGGGGCGGCGAGCGGCCTCTTACACCAGCCGGTGCTGGCGCCTGCCAAGGGAGAAGGCGTTGATGTTGTCGATGAGCTGATCCGCGAGGCGCTGCATCGACTCTTCGCTGGCCCAGGCCACGTGGGGAGTCAGGATGAAATTGGGGTAACGCAGGGCCTGCATCAGGGGGTGATCCGGAGGCGGCGGCTCGACACTCGCCACATCGAAACCGGCGCCCCCCAGACGGCCGTTGCCGAGGGCTTCGAGCAGCGCCTGCTCGTCCACCAGGCCGCCACGGCCCACGTTGATGAGCAGGGCGCCCGGTTTCATCAGGGCCAGCTCCCGCTCCCCGATGAGATGGCGGGTGTAGGGGGTGAGCGGGCAGTGCAGGCTGATCACATCCGAACTTTGCAACAGGGCATCCAGGGGCAGTCTGTCGTCATCCCCCGGGGAGCCGACCTGGCTCTGGGCATAGTAGACCTCCATCCCGATGGCGCTGGCCCGCTGTCCCAGTGCCTGTCCCAGGGTTCCCTTGCCGATGATCCCGAGGCGCTTGCCATGCAGATCCGTGATGGGGTGGTCGAAGAAGCAGAACTGGCCGCTTTGTTGCCAGCGCCCCTCCAGCAGGGACTGGCGCCAGGCGAACAGGTTGCGCGACAGGGCGAGCATCAGGGCCATGGCGTGCTCGGGGACGGAAGGGCCCGAGTAGTTGCGGATATTGCACACGGCGACATTGGCGGCGCGGCACGCCTCCAGATCCAGGTTGTCGCTGCCGGTGGCGGCCAGAGCGATCAGGCGCAGTTCGGGCAGCTGGGCCAGTTCATCGGCCCCGATGCGCACCTTGTTGATGATGGCGATGCTGGCGCACTTGAGCCGCTCCACCACCTGATCCGGCGCCGTGGTCGGGTAGCTTTGCCAGTGATGGGGAAAATCGGGGCGGCGCAGATTGATGCCGGTGTCCAGGGTGTCGCTGTCGAGAAACACGATTTGCTGCATGAAGCCTCCTGCCATTGGTTCGGACATGATGCCAAACATGGAGGGCGGCTGACCAGCGCGGTGGCATCGGGTCAAGTCCGATGGGGAAGGCAAAAGGCGGGTGGCTGTGCCTCGGAGGGACTCAGATCCAGCCCAGGTGCGTCAGCCAGCCCTGGATGCGCCCCGGCGTCTCCTCCAGATCCATCAGGGCATAGGGGCGGTAGTTGAGCTTGTGGCTGCGGCGGCTCTCGCTTCTGCGGGCTTCGGCCGCCAGCAGGGGCCAGCGTCCTCCCTCCTCCTGATAGAGATCCAGGGTTGGGATGCTGCCCTGGGCTATCTGCTTGGCGAGGGTCTGGTTGCTCAGCTGGTTGGGGAAGAAGCCGTCGAGCAGCACCAGGGCATCGGGGGCGGGCAACTGTTCGCTGGCGATGAGGTTGGCGGCCCAGGCGGCGCTGGTACCCTGGGCCAGCAGCAGCTTGAAGCCCCCCTCCTGCAGCTTGGCATCCCCCAGCTTGCTGATGCGGGAGGCAAACTGCTTGCGAAAATCGTCGATGACCTGCTGTTTCTTCTCGGCGGCGGGGTCGAGCTCGGTCTGCTGCGGCGAGGGGAGCAGCAGCAGGGTATCGAAACCGAGGCGCCCCAGCTCCCGGGTCAGTTGCCACAGCTGGCCGCTGCGCTGCCAGTCGGGCAGCAGGATGACCAGACCCACGTAGTTGTCGCTGTCGTGCTTGGCAAACAGTACCTGTTGCTTGTCCACCCTGGTGCTGTCGGGTATTTCCTGCCAGTCGCTGCTCTGCCAGTAGTCGGGAGGAACCAGGGGGGCTGGATCCGGGGCGGCGCCTGACGGTGCCTGCCCGGCGCCGTGGGCGGCAAAAGCAAGCAGGGTCAGCAGCAGATAGGGGCGAAATGTCATGGGGGATCCTCCAGCACTCCCTCATAGCGGCCTCGCCGGGGGTTTCTTTAGGGCAAGGGGGCACATCGGCATCGGCGGTGGCGAAGAGGGTCTGACCGGCGGGCCGGACACGGGGCCGGGATTGTTCCAAATGGCAAAGCATTCCCGGTTTTGATTGTTCCATCCTGTGACCCATACATGGTTCAGTAAGGGCAGGCAGACAGGGGGCCGGGGCATGTCGCCACTGGCCGCAGGCGGAGAATTCTCCCCCCTGTCTCGTCAGAACGAGAGGTTCACCCTCACTTTCCATCGACAGGGAGCGTTATCGCCATGAGCACCTTGGTTCACTTGCCCATCCTCGACCTGAGGCAGCTGGATGCCTCGCCCGACGCTCGGGCCGATTTTCTGGCATCGTTGCGCGATGCCGCGAGAGAGACGGGATTTTTCTACCTGACCGGCCACGGCATCGATCCCGAGCTGCAACAGGAAGTGCAGCAGCTGTCGCGGGCCTTCTTTGCGCTACCTCTGGCGGCCAAGCAGCAGGTCGCCATGATCCACTCTCCCCATTTTCGTGGCTACAACCGATCGGGGGCGGAGCTGACCCGGGGTCAACCCGACTGGCGAGAGCAGTTTGATATCGGTGCCGATCGCCCTGCCTTGCCGCGCGCGGCGGGCGACCCGCCCTGGTGGCGGTTGCAGGGGCCGAATCAGTGGCCGGAGGCGCTGCCGACACTGCAACCCGTGCTGACGCGCTGGCGTGGGCAGATGACCCGCATGTCCCGTACCCTGCTCGGGGCTTTTGCCGAGGCGCTCGCACTGTCGCCAGATGCCTTCGATGCCCTGCACGGAGAGCGTCCGAACGAACATATCAAGCTGATCCGCTATCCCGGTGAGCGGGGCGCCACCCAGGGGGTCGGTCCCCACAAGGATTCGGGCTTCCTGAGCTTCCTGCTGCAGGATGACCAGCCCGGCCTGCAGGTGGAGGTGGCGCCGGATCACTGGATCGACGCGCTCCCGCTCCCCGGCACCTTCGTGGTCAACATCGGTGAGCTGCTGGAGCTCGCCAGCAACGGCTACCTGCGTGCGACC
The DNA here is from genome assembly GCF_040907765.1 of Aeromonas sp. s9. Taxonomy (NCBI): domain Bacteria; kingdom Pseudomonadati; phylum Pseudomonadota; class Gammaproteobacteria; order Aeromonadales; family Aeromonadaceae; genus Aeromonas; species Aeromonas sp. s9. Next base: position 57,278 of record NZ_JBFOCK010000066.1, on the reverse strand, counting down.
GTGCACCGGGTGGTGCCGTCGGCGCCGGGGCAGGAGCGTCTCTCCATCGCCTTCTTCCTGGGGGCCCAGCTCGACGCTGTGGTGCCCGTCTATCCGCTGCCCGAGGCACTGGCCCGTGAAGCCAGGGGGCCTGCCACCGACCCGCACAATCCGCTGCTGCGGGAGGTGGGCTGGAACTACCTCAAGGGGCGGCTGCGTTCCCACCCTGACGTGGCATTGCGCCACCATGCCGATCTGTTGCCGGCGCCCCGGGCGCTGGCGGTCGGCGAAACCACCCATTGATTGCATGGCAAGGAGCACAAGATGAACAAGCACGGACTGTTTTCCCTGAGCGGCCTGGTATTGGCCCTCGGACTCTCTCTCTCCGCCCAGGCAGCCCAGGCGCTGCGGGTTGCCGCGGATCCACTGCCCCATGCGGATATCCTCGGCGAGGTGAAACGCCAGGACCCTTCGCTGGATCTGCAGGTGATCGAGCTCAGCGGCGGCATCAATGCCAATGCCCTGTTGGTGGCGGGTGATGTGGATGCCAACTACTTCCAGCACGTCCCTTACCTGCGGGATCAGGAGAAGGCGCTCGGCACCGAGCTGGTGGTGGCCGCGACCGTACACGTGGAGCCTCTTGGCATCTATTCGAAGAAGTTCAAGCACCTGAGGGAGGTACCGGAAAAGGCGGTGATCGCCCTGCCCAACAATGTCACCAACCTGAGCCGGGCCCTCTATCTGTTGCAGCACGAGGGGCTCATCACCCTCAAGGCCGGCCATGAAGATCCGGCGCGGGATCTGGCGACGGTGCACGACATCGCCACCAACCCCAAGGCGCTCAAGATCCTGGAGATCGAGGCGCCGCAGCTGCCGCGCTCCCTCGACGACGTGGATCTGGCGGTGATCAATGGCAACTATGCCCTGGAGGCGGGGCTGGAGCCTGCTCGCGATGCCCTGGGGCTGGAGAGCGCCCAGAACAATCCCTACGCCAACATCCTGGTGACCACCCCGGCGCTCAAGGATGATCCGCGGATCCGCCAGTTGGCGCGGGATCTGGAGTCCAGGGCGATCGCCGACTTCATTCGCAAGAGCTACAAGGGGTCGGTGATCCCGGTGGCCGGGCGGCAGTCATGATAGTGCTGGAGGGGCTCGGCAAGCAGTACCCGGGGCACGGGCAACCCGCTCTGGAGGGGGTGTCGCTCGAGATTCCGGATGGGGCCATCTACGGCATTCTCGGGCGCAGCGGCGCGGGCAAGAGCACGCTCATTCGTTGCCTCAATTTGCTGGAGCGGCCAAGCCGGGGCCGCATCCTGTTCGATGGCCGCGACATCACGGCCCTGGAGGGGGCGGCCTTGCGCCGCCACCGTCAGGGGACCGGCATGATTTTCCAGCACTTCAATCTGCTGCACGCCCGCAGCGTGGAGGAGAACGTGGCGGTCCCGCTGGAAATCGCCGGTGTGGCGCGCCGGGAGCGGGCTGCCCGGGTCAGCGAGCTGCTGGAACTGGTGGGGCTTGGCGAGTACCGTCGCGCCTTTCCCTCCCAGTTGTCGGGGGGGCAGAAGCAGCGAGTGGGCATTGCCCGCGCCCTGGCCGCCAATCCGCGCCACTTGCTCTGTGACGAGGCGACCAGTGCCCTGGATCTGGAGACCACGGAGTCGGTGCTGGCGCTGCTTGCCGACATCAACCGCCGCCTCGGGATCACCATAGTGCTCATCACCCACGAGCTGGAGGTGGTCAGGGCCATCTGCGATCACGCGGCATTGCTTGAACGGGGTCAGCTGGTGGAAAGCGGCGCTCTGGGCACCCTGCTGGCCAACCCCGACTCCCGTGTGCGGCAGGCCCTGTTGCCGGATCCCGAGATCCTGCGGCGTTTCATGGCGCGTCACGGAGTCACAGAGGAGGTGCGTTTATGCAGAGTCGCCTGAGTGTCGATGCCTTGCTCGAACTGATGTATCAGGGGTCGCTCGAAACGCTCTACATGGTGGGAGTGGCAGCCGTGTTCACCCTGTTGCTGGGGCTGCCGACCGGGGTGCTGCTGGTGGTGACCCGTCCCGGGGGCGTGCTGCCCTTGCCCCGTCTCAACATGGTGCTGGGGATCGGTATCAACATCGGGCGGTCGCTCCCCTTCGTGGTGCTCCTGATCGCCCTGATCCCCCTGACCCGGCTGGTGGTCGGCACCTCACTGGGCAGCACCGCCGCCATCGTCCCCATCACCCTGGGGGCCTTCCCCTTCTTTGCCCGGGTGGTGGAGAGCGCCCTCGATGAGGTGGACAAGGGGCGCGTCGAAGCCGTGCTCGCCATGGGGGGCAGCGGCTGGCACGTGGTCGTCAAGGCGCTGCTGCCCGAGGCCTTGCCGGCGCTGCTGGCCGGACTCACCCTGACGGTGGTGATGCTCATTGGCTTCTCCTCCATGGCAGGGGTGGTCGGTGGTGGCGGGCTCGGGGATCTGGCGATCCGCTACGGCTACCAGCGCTTTGATGACAAGGTGATGGCAGGGACCGTGGTCATGTTGCTGCTGCTGGTGCAACTGGTACAGGGGGTGGGGGACAGGCTGGTGCGGGCACTGGCCCATCGCCGCTAGGGGCACGGCTTCTCATCAGGCCGGCCGTGAGGTGCCAGCCAATAAAAAAGCGAGCCTTGGCTCGCTTTTTTTGCAATCACATCAAGGGGTCAACTTAGTTGACGCGACGCTTGAATTCACCGGTACGGGTGTCGATTTCGATCTTGTCACCGATCTCCACGAAGGCGGCAACGGCCAGCTCGTAGGAGGTGCCCTTCAGGCGGGCAGGCTTGGTCACTTTACCGGAGGTGTCGCCACGGGCGGCCGGCTCGGTGTACTCGACTTCACGCACGATGGTGGTCGGCAGTTCTACGGAGATGGCTTTCTCGTTGTAGAAAGTCACTTCGCAGAGGTCTTCCATGCCGTCTACCAGGTAGTTCAGGGCATCACCCAGGTTGTCTTTCTCGACGTCGTACTGGTTGTACTCGGTGTCCATGAAGACATACAGCGGGTCGGAGTAGTAGGAGTAGGTGCACTCTTTACGCTCCAGCTGAACGACTTCCAGCTTGTCGTCGGCCTTGAAGACGGTCTCGGTGGCGCTGCCGTTCAGCAGACCCTTCAGCTTCATCTTGACCACGGCGGAGTTACGGCCGGATTTGTTGAATTCAGCCTTCTGGACCACCATCGGCTCGGTGCCGATCATGACTACGTTACCAGCGCGGATTTCCTGTGCGGTTTTCATGTAAAAAATTCCTGTTCGTGAAACGGACGGATAAAAACTGCCAGATTATATACGGCTTTCTAAAAATTTCACCAACCTCGTGACGAGATCCCCGTCCGCCAGCAGCCTCTGTGGCCAGGAGCGCCCATGTTGCTGCCATTTGGCCGCGTATTGCGGCCATTGTGCCCAGAGTTCACCGGTGTGTTCCCCCCGGTTGAGGGCATGGTTGAAGCGACGCAGCCACTGACCGGCCGGCGCTGGCAAGGGGGAGAGGTAGTGGTCGAGAAAACCGTCCAGCTTGACCATGTGGGCATCCTCTTCCTGCTGGTAGATGTGCCAGAGGAAGGGGCGCCCCGCCCACTGGGCCCGCACGAAGGAGTCCTCCCCGCGCACCAGGTTGAGATCGCAGCTCCACAGCAGGCGATCGTAGCCCCTCTGATCGGTCATCGGCAGCAGCTTGATGGTGAGGTTGCCCGCCTGGAGCAGATCTCCGGCCCGGGCACCGGGAATGGCCTCTGCCAGCCCTGCGCCGATGAGCACGTCGTCGAGGGAGCGCCCCAGCGGCAGCAGCAGGGTGACGGGGGTGACGCTCTGGCGCCAGCCCTCGGCCAGGCTCCTGAGCGCCTCGCTCTCGTAGGTAAAGAGGCTGACCCGCAGCTCGTCTTCTCGTTGGGGTGGCAGGCCGAGGCTGGCCCAGTAGGCGGCCAGTCCCGCAACATCCTGTTGCCAGCGCTCGCGCTCGACGATGAGGCCTCGCTCGCACAAGAGGCCGCCCGTTTTCTGCGTGAAACCCGGGAAGAAGAAGTACTTGTCGAGGCGCTGGCTGCCGACCTGCTGGGGCGAGGCGAGGCCATGGCAATCCTCGACCCAGCTCTCGGCCGAGAGGTATTCGAGGTTGATCCAGCAGGGGGGCGTGGTCTGCTCGGCCATGCGTTCGATAAAGGGGGCGGGCAGCTCGCAGGCAAACGCCTCGATGACCACCCTGGCCGGGGTCATGTCGGCGGGGAGGCGCTCGTGCCAGTGCTGGACATAGATGCCATCGACCCACTGACCGTCCTGTGCGGGGTCGAGCGCCCGGCAGATGCGGGCGAAGCTAACCAGATCGTCCACCCAGAGCCGCACCTGCACCTCACTCTTCTGCGCCGGGAGCGCGCCTTCCTGTTTGAGCTGGCGGGCGAGTCGCCAGGTGACGCCGATGTCACCGAAGTTGTCGACGACGCAGCAGAAGATGTCCCAGTCGAAGGGGGGGAGAGGGCTTGTCATGGCGCGGGATCCCAGATGCAAAAAAACCGGTGCGCAGGGTAGCACACCGGTTGGTCGGCTTCTAACCGTCAGCGCGTGACGGGGTCTGTGGCAGGTTACTCCTTGCCGTAGACGTTGTTCTCCTGCTCGCGCACCCGGATGAAGGTGGTGCGTTTGGTGAGCTCTTTCAGCTGGCTGGCACCCACATAGGTGCAGGTGGAGCGAACCCCGCCCAGGATGTCGCGCACCGTGTTCTCCACCGGACCGCGGTAGGGCAGCAGCACGGTTTTGCCTTCGGAGGCGCGATACTCGGCGACACCGCCGGCGTGCTTGTCCATGGCGCTGGCCGAGCTCATGCCGTAGAACTTCATGAAGGGCTCGCCATCGACCTCGACGACTTCGCCGCCGCACTCTTCGTGAGCGGCCAGCATGCCCCCCAGCATCACGAAGTCGGCGCCGCCGCCAAATGCCTTGGCCACATCCCCCGGGCAGGTGCAGCCGCCGTCACCGACGATCTGGCCGCCCAGGCCGTGGGCCGCATCGGCACACTCGATGATGGCGGAGAGCTGCGGGTAGCCGACCCCGGTCTTGACCCGGGTGGTGCAGACCGAGCCCGGGCCTATGCCCACCTTGACGATGTCGGCGCCGGAGAGGATGAGCTCCTCCACCATCTCGCCGGTCACCACGTTGCCCGCCAGGATGACGTGGTTCGGGCAGGCCTCGCGGATCTTGCGCAAAAACTCGACGAAGTGCTGGGAGTAGCCGTTGGCCACGTCCACGCAGATGAAGCGCAGGGCGCTGGACATCGCGAGGATCTGGCGTGTCTTGGTGAAGTCCTCCTCCGAGGTGCCGGTAGAGACCATCACATGGCCCAGCAGGGCCGGGTCAGTCTCATTGACGAAGGTTTGCCACTGCGCAAGGCTGTAGTGCTTGTGCACCGCCGTCATCATCTCGAAGCTGGCCAGGGTACGCGCCATGGCGAAGCTGCCGACGGTATCCATGTTGGCGGCGATGACGGGCACGCCCTGCCATCGGGTCTGGGTGTGCTTGAAGGTGAACTGGCGGGTCAGGCTGACTTGGGAACGGCTCTTGAGAGTAGAGCGCTTGGGGCGAAACAGGACATCCTTGAAACCGAGCTTCAAGTCTTCTTCGATACGCATTGCGAATTCCTTATTGAGCCTTGTGTGAGAGCTCACTTTGCAGTGGCAACTTTTCGGCAGGCGCAAAAAAACCGGTGGTTTTCAGGCCCTCCGGTTTACAGCAGTGTAGGCAAAAATCCCGTCAGAACAAGACTGATAATTCACGCACCGCTGTGGTAGCCTTTGGCGTCACAACCTGAGGATGGCCGCCAGCGTCATCCAGCACCCTGTTCTCCCCTCGTTTTCCTGCTGCATTCCCCACTCACGCGCCGTGCCCGGCATGGATTGTCGCCTGTTGGCACCGCGTCCAGAGCCCGTTCCCCTGCGCGCCAGAATCCGGTTGACCCGGCAGTTGGCTGTGATACATCTGGGCGCAAGACTGACAAGGCGAGAGAGCAAGATGGGCAAGAGAATGGTGGCGGCGGCCATGATGTGGGCGCTGTGCGGCAGCGCGATGGCGGCCCAGACCAGCTATGGCTGGATCGAGAAGGGGGTGCTGATGCCCTACGGGGTGGCGGTCAAGATGAAGCTCGATACCGGTGCCCTCACTTCGTCGCTGGATGCCCGCGACCTGAAGCATTTCAAGAAGGATGGCAAGCCCTGGGTGCGCTTCAACCTGGTGCTGACCGATGCCAATACCGACAAGGTGGTGCGCCGGAGCGTGGAGCGACCGGTGGAGCGCAGCGTGACGGTGCGCGGGGCGGGCGGCATGGAGCAGCGCCCGACGGTGACCATGTCCGTCTGCGTCGGGGACCAGGTCTACAAGGAGTGGTTCACCCTGCGGGATCGCAGCAAGATGATCTACCCGGTGCTGCTGGGGCGCCGTCTGCTGGCGGAGCTGGGACCGGTGGATTCGAGCCGGACCTTCACGGTACAGCCCACCTGCGACTAGGGTGGTGGTGCCATGAAAAACGGGGGCGTGGCCCCCGTTTTTCATGGCGTGCGCAAAGGCTGACCCGTCATGCCTGGCGCGAGGCGGGCAGCAGCACGCTCACTTCGAGCCCCCCTTCAGGCCGATTGTGAATGTCGAGATCCGCCCCGTGAAGCTGGGCGATGCGCGAGACGATGGCCATGCCAAGGCCCACGCCATCCCCCTGCTGGGGATTGACCCGGAAGAAGCGCTCGCACAACCGGGAGAGGGCGGCGGTGGGGATGCCGGGGCCGTTGTCCCGCACATCCACCCGGATCCGGTTGCCCACCTGGCTCACCACCACGGCGACCTCGCCGCCCACCTGGGTGTAGCGCAGCGCATTGTCGATGAGGTTGCCGAACATCAGCTCCAGCAACATCGCCTGTCCCATTACCTGCACCTGTTCGGCGCCCTCCAGGGACAGCTGCTGATCCTTTTTCAGGGCGATGGGGGCCAGGGTCGCCAGGGTGCCCTGCAACAAGGGGAACAAGGGAAGGGCGGTGAGGGCCGGGCTCTGCTGGTTGTCGATGCGGGCCTGGGTCAGCAACTGGCGGATAAGCCGGTCGCTGCGATCGAGGGCCAAGAGCATCTTTCGCAGGGCCTGCTCCCGGCTCTGATCATCCTCGGCCGTCATGGCGTTCTCGCTGTGGATGCGCAGTACCGCGAGGGGCGTGCGCAGCTCGTGGGCGGCCTCGTTGGTGAACTGTTTCTCCCGATCCAGAGTGTCAGCGAGGGCGTGCATCAGCCGGTTGATCTCCCCCACCAGCGGCGTCAGCTCCTCGGCCTTGATGGCGAGATTGAGGGGGCTCAGGTTGGCGGGATGACGCTCGCCGATGGCTTGCGCCAGCTGGTGCAGCGGTGACAGCCCCCGGGTGATCAGCCACCACAGCAGACCGAGCAGGAAGGGCAGGGTGATGAAGAGGGGCAGCATGGTGAGGGTGGCCATCTTGCTGGCCAGCTCGCTGCGTTCGTCATCCCGCTCCGCCACGATGAGCCAGGTCTGTTCACCTTCGTTGTAGAGGGTAAAGGTGCGCCACTCGTGATGATCCTTGGTCTCGCTGTTGAAGCCCCGCTCCAGGGTGGTCAACGGTTGGGCCGGGGCATTGGGCGAGCGCAGCAGCACGGCGCCCTGCTCGCTCAGCAACTGGAAGTAGAGGTTGTGCTCGAATTCATGGCCATAGGGGGTGAACTCGTTGTCCTGGCCGAACTGGAAGAAGCCGCCCTTCTCGATGTGGGGCGTCTCGGGGACGGCCTGCACCCACTCCTGGTACACGGTGCCGTTGCGCGGCAGCTCGCCGCTCTGCTTGAGATAGCGGCTGAGCAACTGGTTGGTGATGCGGGCGGACTGGGCGAGACGGGCATCAAACAGCTCTTCCATTTCGTGGTTGGCCTGCAGGTAGCCGATAAGGCCGCTGATGGCGAGGCTGAGGCTGACCAGGGCCAGGATGCCGGAGAGCAGGAAACGGCGGATGGAACGGACACGGCTCATGGAGCGGAGGCTCCTCTTGCGCCCTGGACGTCGAGCTGGGGCACGATGTAACCGACACCGCGAATGTTGCGGATGAGCTCGGGGAAAAATTTCTTGCGCAGATGGTGAATGTGCACCTCCACCGCGTTGCTCTCTGCCCCCTCGTCCCAGCCGTAGAGGCTCTGTTGCAGTTGATCCCGGCTCAATACCCGGCCGCTCTGGGTGATGAGCTCCTGCAACAGCTTGTACTCATGGGGGGTGAGCTTGACCGGCTCGCCCCGATAGGTGACCTGTTGTGACGCGGGGAAGAGCTGCAGCTCCCCGTACTCCAGCACCGCCTGGGCCTGCCCCTTGCTGCGCCGCACCAGGGCGCGCAGCCGGGCGTTGAGCTCCTGCAGGGCGAAGGGTTTGACCATGTAGTCGTCGGAGCCTGCATCCAGCCCCAGTACCCGGTCGTCCAGGGCATCACGGGCGGTCAGGATGAGCACAGGCAGGGTCTGCCCCTCCCGGCGCAACTTGCGCAGCAGGCTGATGCCGTCGATGTCCGGCAGGTTGAGATCCAGGACAAGGGCGGCAAACTCCTCGCTCTTGAGCGCCGAGAGGGCCGGCATCCCCTGCTGGAGCCAGTCCACCGTGTAGCCGCTGCTGCGCAGGGCATCCACCATGCCGTCTCCCAGCATCACATCATCTTCCACCAACAGGATCCGCATTGTTCTCTCCCTCAAACGACACTGCCCACCAGTATGCAAGCTGGTGGGCAGAGTTGAAATAGCACACTGTGCTGCTTGTGTTTACAGCTTGGCGAGACGCTCGCGAATTTCCATTCTACGGCCCTCGTCCGCCACCTCGCGGCCAGGGCGCGCCGGGGCGGCCAGGGCCTTGTCCAGATAGACCTTCGCCTGTGCCTTGTCACCCTGATCCAGCAGGAAGTCGCCGTAGAAGAAGTTGGGGTCGATGCCGGTGGGATTGATGGCCAGCGCCTGCTTGAGCAGCTTCTCCGCCTTCTCGTCGTCACCAAAGCCCACCGGCCAGCCCGGCACCTGGTAGTAGAGGGAGCCCAGGCTGGTGTAGGCCGAGCCTTCCAGCGCCTTGGGATCCTGCTTGATGGCGATCTCGAGCTTGGCCTTGGCCTCCTTCACCAGGCTCAGGGCGCCGAGGCCGCCCTTGGCCCCCGCCCAGGTGCTCTTGACGATGGCGGACCAGATCAGCAGATCGGTGCGAAATGCCTCCTTGGCGCTTGCCTCATCGGCCTTGGCACTCAGGCTCTCCAGGCAGCTCTCCTTGGCGTTGCCGGTCTGCTGGTACTGGCAGTGGGCCCACTCCTGCTGAATGGTGGGCAGGGCATCGGCGGCCTGGGCCAGACCGCTTGCCAGCATGCCTCCCAGGGCGAGCAACAGGGGGCCGTGACCAAATCGGGGACGGAAAGTGGCGTGCTTCATCTCAATGTTCCTTCTCGTTTGTCGCACAGGCGGGATCGCTCCTGTGATCGGGGGCTGGGGAGGCGGTGCGGCGGGCGTGGCGCTCGATGATCGGGCGCTGCTTGGCCAGGGCCATGTCCACCAAGGCGGGCAGCAGGCCGTTGAGCCGCACAAAGAGCTTTTCCGGCCAGCCGAGCCAGCGGCGGCGTGTCTCGTTGCACAGGGCGATGACGGCCTCCTCGGCCACGTCCTGTGGGCTGTCGGTCCGGGTGCCAAGCTCGGCATTCATGGCATAGGCCGCCTCGGAATTGAGGTGGGTGCGGGTGGCGCGAGGGGCAAAGTGCAGCACCTTGATGCCGGTTCCCTCCAGCTCCCGCCCCAGGGACTCGCTGAAGCCGCGCATGGCGAACTTGCTGGCGCAATAGACGCTGTAGCCGGCAAAACCGATGGCCCCGAGGCTGGAGCCGATGTTCATGATGATGGCGGGCTTGCGCAGCCGGGGCAGCAGGGCCCGGGTGAGCTGGATGGGCGCCTCGACGTTGAGCAGCAACTGGCGTGTCACCTGCTCGCTGCTCTGATCTTCCAGCCAGGCGAACTGGTTGCATCCCGCACTGTTGATGAGCACGTCCAGCCCCTCGTCCAGGGCCGGATGTTGCAGCAGCTGCGCCCGCTCATGGGGAGAGCCGAGATCGGCCGTCACCGTCTGGTGGCGATCCGGATGAGGCAGCTCCCGGCGCAGGCGCTCCAGGGCGCTGGCCCGACGACCGTGCAGCAGCAGATGGGCACCCTGGGCCGCCAGTTCATGGGCCAGGGCTTCACCAATGCCGCCACTGGCGCCAGTCAGCAGTATGCGTTTGCCTTCAAGCTTCATTGGCAGGATCCCGTGAGCTGATAGAGCATGTCGCCATAGAGGCGGTAGACCACCTTGGCGGCGTGAATGATGGCGGCCTGATCGGCGGCATCTTCCACCCGGTTCATCAGGGATTCGAAGAATTTGAGGTGCTCCTGGTCCAGGGCCCCGTGGGAGCTCAGGTAGCTCATGGCCTGGGGCGGCAGACCCAGACCGCTCTTGAGCTGGTCGGCGACGGTCAGGGCGATGGCGACGCTGGTGCCTTCCAGCACCTGCACCATGCCGAAGAAGCCCATGGGGTTGCCGCGCTGGATCTGGTCGTAGAGGAAGGCCACCATCAGCTCGATGGGCAGGCCCGGCTGGCCGTGGCGCACCGCCTCGGCATCACCGCCGCAGGCACGGATGTCGTTCAGGATCCACTCCTGATGGCCGTACTCCTCGTCGATGTACTCCCTGATGGCGCCACGCACCCATTCGTACTCCTGCCCCAGCTTGCCGCCGGTGGCCATCAGGAGCGGCACCGTGTGGCGCACGTGGTAGTAGGCCTGTGCCAGGAAGGCGAGGTAGGTGTCACGGCTGATGTCGCCGCGGCGGCAGGCTTCGATGATGGGGGCGTTGAACAGGCGTTCGCGCTCGCAGGCGGTGGCTTGTTGCAGGGTCTGGTAGAAGCTCATGAGGTCTCTCCTGTGAGGCATTGGCTGATCTGCCGGGAAAAATGGTGATAAATCTCATTGCGACGGGGGCGCCCGTTGGCCGTCAGCAGGCCAGGGAGCTGATCCAGGGCGACCGGCAACCAGTGATGGATGCGGGCGTAATCGGGCAACTGCTGGTTGAGCCGGGCAATCTGCTCTGGCAATTGGGACTGGCTGCCCGGCAGCGGCTGGATAAGGGCCACGTTGGCGGGCTGACCGTCACCGAAGATGACGATGCGGGCGATGGCCGGGCAGAGCTGGGCCTGGGCTTCCACCCACTCCGGGGAGAAGTTGCGGCCAAAGGCGGTGATCTGCACGTTCTTCTTGCGCCCCGTGATATGGAGATAGCCCTCCTCGTCGATCCGACCCAGATCCCCTGTGGCGATCTGGCTGCCCGTCTCGCCCTCTTCTCCCAGGTAGCCCAGCATGGCGCTGCCGCTGACCATGACTTCGCCGTCTGCGGCGATCGTCACCTGGCAGTGGGGCAGAGGCAGGCCGACGCTGCCGGGACGATCCCCGTGGGGGCCGTTCAGGGCGACCACGGAGCCGCATTCTGAGAGACCGTATCCCTCGTAGACCGGCAGCCCCGCCGCACGGGCGTGAGCGATGAGTTCGGGGGCGACCTTGCCGCCGCCCACGGCGACGAAGCGCAGGGTGCCGAGCTGTGTCGCCAGGGCAGGGGTATTGAGGCACAGAGCCAGCAGCAGGCGCAGCAACTCGGGTACCAGCACCAGGCTGTGGCTGGGCCAGCGCAGCAGTGCATGGGCCAGGGCCGCAGGATCCAGCTTGCTGGAGCCCGAGAAGCCGAGTTCCCCCAGGGAGGGGATGCGGCTGCAGGCGCCGGTCAGCAGCGGTACATACAAGCCGGTCAGGTTCTCCAGCAAGGTGGTGAGGGGCAGCAGGGTCAGGTGCTTCTCAACCCGGGCAGGGGCCACCCGCAGGGCAAGGGATCCGCAGACCGAGGTCATCTGTTCCAGCGACAGGCAGACGCCCTTGGGTTGCCCCGTGGTGCCAGAGGTATAGGTGATCTTGGCGGTGCCCGCCGGCAGCTCGGGGAGGCGGGCCGGGATGCGGCGCCACAGGGGCACGGCCTGCTCATCGGGCCTGCCTGCCATGAGCACGAGGGGTGAGGCGGACTGCCACCCCTGGTGCTCCGGGCCGACCAGGGCGTCTGCTCCGCTGCTTTCCAGCAGCCACGTCTGCTGCGCCGGACTGAAGAAGTGGGGAACCGGGATGACCACGATGCCGGCCCAGGTGCAGGCGAGATCGATCAGTGCCCAGGGCAGGCCGTTGTCGAGTTGCAGGGCCAGGCGGCGGATGCCGGCCCCTTGCAGCACTCCTGCCAGTTGCTGGATCTGCTGCCACAGGCTCTGGTAATCCAGCTCACCCTGGCTGCCTAGCAGCGCTGGCTGGTGCGGGGTCTGGCTGGCATGGTGGGCGATGGTGTCGAACAGCGTCATTGTGCGCACCTCCTGTCGATGTCGGCATGGTTAAAAAGGCGGGGCATGGGCCCCAGCAGGTTGAGCAGCAGGCTGCTCTGTGCGAGTACCTCGCGCCCCTGGTTGATGTCGCCTGCCATCACCTTGGGCTGGCAGCGGTAGTATTCGCCCCAGGCGCTGGCATCCTCTCCCACCTGATGGGCCTGGGCGGGGGCCAGCTCCACCGGGTTGAGACGCAGGCGGGTAAAGCTGTTGCGCAGCTTGGCGGTGCCGGTGAACACCACGTAGTCCAGGGCGTTGTCACACAGCAGACGGCACAGCGCGGCAAACATCAGGCGGGCGTGACCCGGTTCGCTGCAGGCAAGATTGCCCACTTCGATGATGCGGTGGCGGGCCGGACGGACCCCGAGACGGGTCTCGATGGCGGCCTCGACAGGCTGCTCCAGATATTGCTCCAGATAGAGCGGTTGCTCGTGCTCGCCATGGCAGGCCTGGTTAAGGCCGCAGGCACCGACCAGCACGCCATCTGCCCGGTAGAGCCCGAGCTGGCAGGGCAGAAAATGGGGAATGCGGGCGTTGAACTCGAGGGTATAGGCGGCCTGGATATAGGTTTGCAGCGCCATGACCTGCTGCGGGGATTCGGCCAGGATCAGCCGGTAGGGGGCTTGGATCTCGATGGTCATGGTTGGCTCCTTCTCTTGCGATGGGATGAGAGTAAAAGGGCAAACTTAAGAAACCCTTAAGGCGCAAAAAAAGACGAAAAAAACTGGCGGGGGGTGAACGGGGGTCGATGGGGGCTCCAGACAAAACAGTTGCCAGCAGCGGGCGTGGCAGGCAATCTGCCCCGCTGTCGCCACCCGAGGAGCTGCCATGTCATCCCCTGTTCACTGTCCCCTGTGTCTCTCCCCTCGGCACCATGCCCTGCCGGTGGCGGGCAAGGGCTATTACCGCTGCCTGGCGTGCGAGCTGGTCTGGATGGACGAGGCGGACCACCTGGACGAGGGGGCCGAGAAGGCGGTCTATGACGGGCACGACAACCGGGTGGACGATCCCCGCTACCGGGCCTTTCTGATGCGTGCCTTTGGCGAGGTGCTGGCCCGGGTGTTGCCTCCTGCCAGCGGCCTCGATTTTGGCTGCGGCCCCGGGCCTGCCCTCATCGCCATGGGGCGGGAGGCGGGCTTCGAGATGGCGGGCTACGACAAGTTCTATGCCGACGACCCAGAGTGCCTGACAAGGCAATACGACTTCATCACCAGCACCGAGGTGATAGAGCACATCGCCACCCCCCGCGCCGTGCTGGACACGCTCTGGGGCTGCCTCAAGCCCGGCGGGGTGCTGGTGTTGCAGACCCAGCGGGTGCTGGGGGACGAGCGCTTCAAGACCTGGCGCTATCGCCACGATCCCACCCACATCGTCTTCTTCGCCGAGGCCTCGTTCCGTGCCCTGGCGGTCCGCTGGCAGGCAGAGGTCGAGTTTCCTCATGCGGATGTGGCGGTGTTCACCAAACCCTGAGCCGGGCGTTTTCATTTGGCCATGAGTTGGGCATGCTGGTGGCCTGATACCCAGGAACGGATGCCCCTATCTCCATGTCGATCCCCCACCTCTCATTGCAAGACGCTCGCCACCTGCAACTGGCGGCCCAGGGGCTGCTGACCCCGCGCCGCGCCAGAGCAACCCCCGCCGACCTGCTCGCCTGCATTCGCCGCATGGCGTTGCTGCAGATAGACACCATCTCCGTGGTGGCCCGCAGCCCCTATCTGGTGCTGTTCAGCCGTCTCGGCCACTACGATCCGCGCTGGCTGGAACAACTGCTGGCCGATGGTGACCTCTTCGAATACTGGGCTCATGAGGCCTGTTTCGTCCCCCGGGAAGATTACCGGCTGCTGCGCCATCGCATGCTGGATCCCGCCGCCATGGGCTGGAAGTTCTCCGCCCAGTGGCTCAAGACCCACGGCGGCGAGATAGCGCAGATAGTCGAGCGCATACGCCAGGATGGCCCGGTGCGGGCGGCAGACTTCGAGCGCAAGGGGGACAAGGGCAACGGCTGGTGGGACTGGAAGCCCGAAAAGCGCCATCTGGAGGTGCTGTTTACCGCAGGTCAGCTGATGGTGCGCGAACGGCGCAATTTCCAGCGGGTCTACGATCTCGCCGAGCGGGTCATGCCGGAGTGGAATGACGAGCGGGATCTGCCGAGTCCTGATCTCGCCCGGCGGGACATGGTGCGAGCCAGTTGCCGGGCGCTGGGGCTGGTCAAGACCGGCTGGGTGGCGGATTACTATCGCCTTAAACGGGGGAAATACGACGCCCTGCTCCACCAGCTGGCGGACGAGGGGGAGCTGTTGCCGGTTCGAGTGGAGGGGTGGCAGCACGGAGCCTTCGTTCACGCCTCCCTGGCCGATGAACTGGTCCGGGCCCAGGCGGGCTCCCTCAAGGCGAGCCACACCGCCGTGCTCTCGCCCTTTGACCCGCTGGTGTGGGATCGCAAGCGGGCCAGCGAGTTGTTTGGCTTTGACTATCGCATCGAGTGCTATACCCCGGCCCCCAAGCGCCAGTACGGTTATTTCGTGCTGCCGTTGCTGCATCGCGGCAAGCTGGTGGGCAGGATGGACGCCAAGGCCCATCGCAAGGAGGGGGTGTTTGAGGTCAAGAGCCTCTATCTGGAAGACGGGGTCAGGGTGACCCGGACCCTGGCCCAGGATCTGGGCAAGGCCATCCAGAAGCTGGCGGAGTGGCACCAGACCCCGCTGCTGCGTTATGGCAACGTTCCTGCTCCCTTGCTGGCCCTGTGGCAGGAGATATCGTCGCCTCTGTAGTCAAACTTACGGGGATTAATAAGCACTTGTTCAAGTGTTGGTACGCTAATTGGTTAGCGTACAACGACAAGCTCAAATCGTGAGAGATATTAGGATGGTGACAGGACAACGACTTAATACCGCACTTTGTGGGCTTTCAGCAGAGTTCGGTTACTACCCAGAGTTTTGTGATATTGAGACCGATAGATTCTCAATCAGAACACTTCCCGAACATGAACGCATTGTGGCGCTCGTATCAGGGGACCCGAATGTCCTCAAAGGTTGGATCTATCCGGGGGCGCAGCAATATAGAGAATTCATGAGCGGACATGTTCGTTCAATGCCTTATAACGTTCGTGTTTTTGGGCTTCCCAAAACCCATGTTCTGACGCTTCCAGAGCGCAGAAACAGAGAGGAACTCGATTTTGTTGTGTGGTGCTTATCCTTTTTCACCGGTATGAGACTAACTACAACAGAGGCTGGCTTTCTCGATGCAACCCCCATCCAGCCGGGAAAGCTCGTTGATTTTATCCTGAGTCGCAGCACTATCGCCGATGTCATCGAATTGGCGCTGGACTATCTGGAATCGGAGCGTGGTGATGCTCGTGCGCCTAAGCGGGTGACTGCTGTCATCCATGCCTTGTTTTTGGCGCAGTATCCACAGAATCTCTCTTTTGAGCGATTTCAGTACCTGTACATGGCACTGGATGCTTGTTTCAGGCTAGTTGAAGTCAAAGAAGCGAAAAAACTCCAGATTTCTCATGCTGGACGTGTTCAATGGATGTGTGAAAAATTTGGTATGCCAGTACCTGATTGGGCTAAGAACAGCAAAACAGAGCCCTCATCGCTATCGGTCGCCCGTAATGACACTTTCCACGAAGCCATATTCTTTGATGGGCCGTTGGGATTTGCTAGTTACGACGGTAACCTGCGCTCAGCAGAACAGGAAAACACCCTACTGCAAATGGAAGCATTGGTTTGTCGGTTACTGGTGGCCATTCTTGGTAAGCCTGGCGTCGGCTATGTTAAGACCTCCGTTAATACCATAGAGATTCACGCACTGGAACTACGTGGATGAAGGCCAGAATTAAACCGCAAATAAAAAAACCGGGCACTGGGCCCGGTTTGTCATGCAGTCAGGATGTGCTTACTGGAGCACCAGCACCATCAGCAGGCCGACGGTGATGGCGGACACCAGGAAGGCGAAGCCATAGAACACATAGTGGTGCAGCTTGGTGGTGTGGATCCCCAGATCATGCAGGCCGTGGTAGATGCGGTGCATGCCGTGCCAGACGGGCAGGGCGATGATCACCAGCAGGATGCAGGCACCCCACCAGGAGCTGGCGAATGCCAGCACGCGCTCGTAGCTCATGGTCTCCACGTCCATGATGCCCATGGGCACCAGCAGACCGGTGATGAGGACAATGACCGGCAGCAGCATGGCAACCACCATGCCACCCGCACCAAACAGACCCCAGTAAATTGGCTCGTCAGAACGTCTCATATTTTTTCCTCAAATCATGATTGAGTGATCGTGGCCAACGTTTCTGAGTGAGAGCCCGGTACCAAACAGACACCAATAACCGGGTTCGTCAGAACGTCTTATGGTTTTCTCCTCAGGCCACGATGATCAGGACAAGCAGGGATACCGCCGCCAGCGCCACATACTGGGCGATGACGATCGGCTTCTCCGGCACCAGGTCTTCGCCACGGAAGATGCGCATGGCTTTCGGTGCCAGGGCGAACCAGGTCTTGGCGTGGAACAGGCAGGCTGCCAGGGCGATGACGTGGAACAGGATGGCAATGGGGCTCTGCAGGGATTCCAGCCAGCCGTTGAATGCCTCCTGACCCTGTACCAGCCGCAGCAGACCCCACATCAGCACGACGGCGTAGATGGAGACGAAGATGCTGGTGCCTTCGCGGATCATGTAACCGGTGTAGAAGGCATTCTTCAGCCACCAGTCTTTTTTCATCTCGCGCACGTAAGGCTTACGTTTGCTCTCAGTGTTGTTCATGGTCTCACTCCTGGTCTCAATCCGGCTTGAACATGGCGATCATGTAGTCCTTGGCGCTCTCGACCTTGCCAAGCTGGATGGCTGCGGCCGGATCCACGCCTTTCGGGCACACTTCGGAGCAGTAGCCCACGAAGGTGCAACCCCAGACGCCCTCGTCCTGGCTGATGATCTTCATCCGCTCCCTGGACGCGCTGTCGCGGTTGTCGGCGTTGTAGCGATAGGCCAGCGCCAGTGCTGCCGGACCGGTGAACTTCTTGTTGATACCATATTGCGGGCAGGCCGCGTAGCACAGACCGCAGTTGATGCACATGGAGAACTGGTGATACTTCGCCATGTCAGCCGGCGTCTGGGTGTACTCGCCATCACACAGGCTGCGCGGCTCGGACGGGATGATGTAGGGCTTGATGCTCTCCAGCTTCTCGATGAAGTCGGACATGTCGACCACCAGATCGCGCTCGATGGGGAAGTTGTTGAGCGGTTCGATAGTCATCTTGCCCGGCAGGTAATCCCGCAGGAAGGTCTTGCAACCGAGTTTCGGAATGCCGTTGACCATCATGCCGCAGGAGCCGCAGATCGCCATCCGGCAGGACCAGCGGAAGCTCAAGGTGGAGTCCAGATGATCCTTGATGTATTGCAGCGCATCCAGCAGGGACATCTCTTTGAGGTAGGGCACCTGGAAGGTCTGCATCCAGGGCTCGTTATCCTGCTCGGGACGGTAGCGCAGGATTTCAATTTCGATCATCTCAGCCATTCTTCTTAGCCTCGTCTTGTTTCTCACCCTCGGAACCGTACACGCGCTTGGCCGGTTGGGATTTAGTGATCTTCACATCGGAATAGTCGATGGTCGGGGCCCCTTCGCCGTTGTAGAAGGAGAGAGTGTGCTTGAGGAAGTTGACGTCATCGCGCTCCTCGTAACCGTCCAGACGCTGGTGGGAACCGCGGGACTCTTTGCGGTTGATGGCGGAGTGCGCCATGGCTTCCGCCACGTCCAGCATGTAGCCCAGCTCGATGGCGTACAGCAGGTCGGTGTTGAAGACCGAGGACTTGTCGTTGATCTTGATCTTTTTGTAACGGGCTTTCAGCTCGTTGATCTTGTCGATGGTGCCCTGCATCAGCTCTTCGGTACGGTAGATACCGACACCGGCTTCCATGGACATGCCCAGTTCGTTGCGGATATCCGCCGGGTTTTCGGTGCCGTCGATGTCCAGCAGGGAGAGGTGCTGCTTGATGAGCGCCTCGGCCTTGGCGACCAGCGCCTGGGTGTTGCCGTGTTGCTGGGTGGCGGCAAACTCGGCTGCCTGCTCACCGGCCACCTTGCCGAAGACCACGATCTCGGACAGGGAGTTGGAACCCAGACGGTTGGCGCCGTGCAGACCGACGGAGGCACATTCGCCAGCGGCATAGAGACCGGCCAGACGAGTGGCGCACTTGCCGTCAGTTTCTATGCCACCCATGGTGTAGTGGGCGGTCGGACGTACCGGAATCGGCTCTTTCACCGGATCCACACCCACATAGGCCTTGGCCAGTTCGCAGATGAAGGGCAGACGCTCTTTCAGGTACTTCTCGCCAAGGTGGCGCAGGTCAAGGTGAACCACGTCGCCCATGGGGCCCTGGATCACGCGGCCTTTTTGCTGCTCCTGCCAGAAGGCCTGGGAGAGACGGTCGCGCGGACCCAGCTCCATGTGCTTGTTCTTTGGCTGGCCGACCGGGGTTTCCGGGCCCAGACCGTAATCTTGCAGGTAGCGATAGCCATCCTTGTTGAGCAGGATGCCACCCTCACCACGACAACCTTCAGTCATCAGGATGCCGGTGCCCGGCAGACCGGTCGGGTGATACTGGACGAACTCCATGTCCCGCAGCGGTACGCCGTGGCGGTAGGCCAGGGCCATGCCGTCACCGGTGACGATGCCGCCGTTGGTGTTGTAGCGATAGACACGACCTGCGCCGCCGGTGGCCAGCACCACGGACTTGGCCTGGATGAAGCGGGTGATGCCGTTCTGGATGTCAAAGGTGACGACACCCTGGACACGGCCATCTTCCACGATGAGATCCAGACAGAAGTGCTCGTCGAAGCGCTTGATGGTCGGGTACTTGATGGAGGTCTGGAACAGGGTGTGCAGGATGTGGAAGCCGGACTTGTCGGCGGCGAACCAGGTGCGGGGGATCTTCATCCCGCCGAAACGGCGAACGTTAGCCTTGCCGTCCGGTTTGCGGCTCCAGGGGCAACCCCAGTGCTCCAGCTGGATCATCTCGTTGGTGGCGTTGTTGACGAAGTACTCGACTACGTCCTGCTCACACAACCAGTCACCACCGGAGACGGTGTCGTTGAAGTGGTTTTCCAGGGAGTCGTCATCACGAACGACGCCTGCGGCGCCACCTTCGGCGGCCACGGTGTGGCTGCGCATCGGATAGACCTTGGAAATCAGGGCGATTTCCAGCTCCGGGTGGGCTTCTGCAATGGCGATTGCGGCACGCAGGCCACCGCCACCGGCACCGATGATGGCAACATCGGTCTTGATAATATCCACATCTGCCTCCTTAGGGATAGATTTGCTGGGCACGATTTTGCTCTATGAAAAAAATTCAGGCTTGATGCAAGTCAAACTGCTTTGTTTTAGTGCTTGGCAACGGTGATTTTTATTACAACCACCCCATTCCTTGGATGAAAATGCCGTCATTATCGCCATCCATCAGTGATCTGGATCAGCCGTACTCGCTACTCTGGTGATTTTAACTCCAAGATTATACGTAGTTTTCTTTCAAAAAAATGAGAAATGCCT
Source organism: Aeromonas sp. s9 (assembly GCF_040907765.1). Taxonomy (NCBI): domain Bacteria; kingdom Pseudomonadati; phylum Pseudomonadota; class Gammaproteobacteria; order Aeromonadales; family Aeromonadaceae; genus Aeromonas; species Aeromonas sp. s9. Next base: position 37,330 of record NZ_JBFOCK010000066.1, on the reverse strand, counting down.
CTCTTTTTGGGTATTACCCATAAAGTTTTTAAGTTTTTTATCAAAACAGTTTAATGATAACTATTATCATGATGACATATCGAGATTAGGCATCAAAAAAGTAATGCGAATATAGCCATGACAGACTGGGCCCGTCTCCCACACATGGGCAAAAGGAGATGTCGATCACAGGGTTTAGGGTCTCGAAAGGGGATTATAACCGTTGAAACAAAAAGGGTTTATAAAAAAAGGGGGCCTGAACGGCCCCTTTCTTCCCATGGTCGATCAGATGCGGAACATGCCGACCTGATTATTCAATTCACCTGAAATATTTTTAAGCTGGGCCGACAGATTGCGGGAGCTGTCCGCATCCACTGCCAGCTCGTCCGAGACATCCTTGACCGCCTGGATGTTGCGGCTCACCTCGTCGGTGACGGCACGCTGTTCCTCGGCGGCGCTGGAGATCTGGGTCGCCATGTCGGAGATCTGGTTGATGGAGGTGGTGATCTGCTCCAGCGCCTGGGTCGCATCGTTGGCATCTTCCACGCTGTTCTGGGCCAGCAACTGACCCTCGTGCATGGTACTGACGGCGCCCTGGGTGTTGCGCTGCAGGGTCTCGATCATGCTGCGGATCTCGACGGTGGAGCTGTGGGTGCGCTGGGAAAGCACCCGCACCTCGTCGGCCACCACGGCAAAGCCGCGTCCCTGCTCGCCAGCCCGGGCGGCCTCGATGGCGGCGTTGAGCGCCAGCAGGTTGGTCTGCTCGGCGATGCCCTGGATGGTGGAGAGGATGGTGTTGATCTCCTGGGCGTTCTTCTCCAGTTCCTGAATGATGCCGGAGGCCTGCTTGACCTGGGTGGCGAGATCCGTGATGGAGCGCTGGTTGCGGGCAATCACCTGCTTGCCGTGCTCGCAACTGCTGGAGGAGCTGCGGGCCGCTTCCGCGGTCTGCTCGGCATTGCTGGCCACTTCGACGGCGGTGGCGGACATCTCGTGCACTGCGGTCGCAATCTGGGAGATCTCGTTTTGCTGGCGGGCCAGCCCCTGGTTGGATTTCTCCGCCATGTCGTGGGAAGACCTGGCCTGCTGGTTGAGCTGGGTGGAGGAGTTGGAGATGTCCTGCACCATGACGTGGATGCGCTCGATGAAGGTGTTGACGTGCTTGGCGACGGTACCGACCTCGTCTTCACGCTCGATTTTGATGCGACGGGTGAGATCGCCGTTGCCGCGGGAGAGATCGACAATCGCCTCGCCCAGGGTTTTCAGCGGCGCCAGGGAGCCGTTGATGGCGACATAGGAGAAGCCCGCCACGATGAGGATGGTCAGCAATCCCTGAATAAGGTCGGAGGTGACCATGCGGGAGACGGACTGGTAGGCGACCGCTTCATCCACCACGATGCCGAAATACCAGTTGGTGTTGGGGATCTCGGTGAGGTCGAATACGCTCGCCTTGCCGCTGATATCCATCTCGGAGATGGTGTTGTCATGGGCCAGCTCGTTGACCTTGGCTGCCGTCAGTTCCGGGGAGATGGCGGTGGCGGGTTTGAGGGTCAGATCCTTGTCCGGGTGGGCGATGATGGTGCCGTTGCTGTCCACCAGAATGGCATAGGTGCCTTCCGAGTTCATGGCGAGCACGTCTTTCACCAGACCGTCGATGGAGACGTCACCGGCGATGACGCCGTCGGTGTTGCCGCGACTGAAGGGCTCGGCGATGGTGATGATGAGCTGGCCGGTGGTGATGTCGGCATAGGGGGCCGTGATGGCGAGCTTGCCGGCGGCCATGGCGTCCTTGTACCAGGGGCGCTGGCGCGGATCATAGCCGGCCGGCAGATCGGTCGGCTTGCTCTGGATCATCCGGCCATCCTTGGTGCCCACGTAGACGAGATCGAAGTTGCCCGCATTCATGGACTGGGCCAGGTGGCTGAGGGGCTCGTCTTCCTTGGCGAAGGCTTCCTTGGTGGCGGTGACGAGATTGATGCGGGCGTCGAGCCAGCGGGAGATCCCCTTGACGTTGGCGACCGAGCTGTCGTCGATGAAGCTCCAGATCAGCCGCTGGGTTTCACTGCGCAACTGGGAGGTGTTGTACCAGACCTGCAGGCCGGTGATGACCAGAATGATGGCCCCGATGGAGAGGACCAGCTTGTTCTTGATGGATAGGTTCATGTTTACATCCTTGTGAGCGTCAGTCAGAGATCCATGGTGTTTGTTATTGTTATGAGCCAACTCTGTATCGGCTGGCTATGGACTTTATGTATCCCGGTGCACCGCATTTTTTCAATTCTTTTCACCTCCTTGTGGCCTGCCAGGCCGCGCCGATACTCAGCTGAATCGATCTGGCCGGTTGGTGAAGATGCCATCGACACCCATGCTGGCGAGGGCGCTCCCATCACTCACTTCGTCGACCGTGTAGACCAGGATCTTGAGCCCCCGGCGATGGGCATCCGCCACCAGGGTCTCTTCGACGAAATCCACGTCGCAGTTCAGTGACCAGGCCCCCAGCGTCTCGGCAAAGGCGGCGCCGTCGAGAGGCAGGCTGGCCGTGAGGGCGCCGATCCTGATTTCCGGTCGCAGTCCCTTGAAGCGTAACAGCTCGGGATGATGAAAGGAGGAAACGATCCAGTGCGCCTGGGTAAAGCCAAGCTCGGCCTCGGCCCGCCTGGTCAGGGCGGCCACCGGCTCGGCGGTGTGGGCGCCCTTGAGCTCGATGTGCAGTTCGCAGCGCCCCGCCACCAGTACCATCACCTGCCACAGGGTCGGGATCCGCTCCCCGTCCCCCGCATCCAGGCTCGCCAGGTACTCCCGGGATTGCCCGGTCAGCACACCCTGGCCGTTGGTGCAGCGCTCCAGCCGCCGGTCGTGGAAGACCCAGAGCTCTCCGTCGGCCCACTGCACGTCCAGTTCGATGGCTTTGGCACCCAGATCCAGCGCCAGGCTCATCGCCTTGAGGGTATTCTCCGGGGCCAGGCCGCTGGCACCGCGATGGGCAATGATCTGCATGATGGCTCCTGTTGTCGTCTTTGGCGGCTTCATCCCCGGCTCATCCGGATGTCGATCTGCTGATGTGGCAGATGCATGCCGACCTGGCCGAGTTTCTCCAGGATCAGGGAATGTACCTCGTGTGTAATGGGCATCCGGTGATCCATGTTGTTGACGTAGAGCCGGATCTCGTAGATGAGGGCCGAGTCGGTGAACTCGATGAGGAACACCTCCGGGGCGGGCGTATCCAGCACCAGGGTGGACTCGCGCACGCTCTGCTCCAGCAGTTGCTGTACCTGCTTGGGATTCTGGGTCAGGCCGATGCGAATGCGCAAGCGGACCCGGGTGATGGCATCGGACAGGGACCAGTTGATGAACTGCTCGGTGATGAAGGCCTTGTTGGGGACGATGATCTCCTTCCTGTCCCAGTCCACTATGGTGGTGGCGCGGGTCTTGATCTTGGTGACGGTGCCGGTGAGATCCCGGATGGTGACGGTGTCACCCAGGCGGATCGGTTTTTCGAACAGGATGATGAGACCGGAGACGAAGTTGGCGAAGATCTCCTGCAACCCGAAGCCCAGCCCCACAGAGAGTGCTGCCACCAGCCACTGGGTTTTGGACCAGTCGATGCCGAGCATGGAGAAGCCGGTGAGGGCGCCAATCAGCAGCACCAGGTACTTGCTCACCGTGGTGAGGGCGAAGCCGGTGCCGGGGGAGAGGCTCAGGTGCTGGAGCAGGGTGAGCTCCATCAACCCTGGCAGGTTGCGGGCGGTGACCACCGTCAGGATAAACGCGAAGACGGTCAGCATCAGATCCTGCAGGGTGATGGCGGAGAGCTGCTCGATGCCGGCCACCTTGCTGCTCACCTGCCACACCTCGATGCTGCTGAGGAAGCTGAATGCCGAGTTGAGATCCGACCATTGCACCACCACCAGCATGGTGAAGCCCAGCATCAGCAGAGTGCGCACCAGGCCGAGGGACTGGGCGCTGATGGTATCCAGATCCAGCTCGGGCTCCTCCACCACATCGGGGATCTCGGAGCTGAGATCGTCCTCTTCCCGCTCCCGCTGCGCCAGGATCTCGGCCCGCTTCTGCTTGGCGCGATCGAAGGCGAGTCGGCGGCGCTGGATCAGCATCCAGCGGTGGGCCAGATAGTAGACGAGCAGGCAGCCGAGCCCCGCCAGCAGGCTCAGCTCCAGCTGGCGCAGCAGGGTGCGGGAGGTGTAGAAGTAGCCGAACAGGGCGCCCAGCACCGCCAGCAGCGGGGCCAGCATCAGGCTGTTCCAGATGAAGTGGTGCAGCAGATGGGGCTTGGTCATGTCTGCCTGACCCCAGGTGAGGGGCAGTTTTTCCCGGTTGAGGCGGGCAAAGAAGAGCAGCAGCCAGAGGGCCCCGATGATGAAGGCGAGGCGTCCCAGGGAGTCGTAGAAGGCGTGCTCCTGATAGCTGCTCGCCATGCCCTGCACGAAGAAGCTCGGGATCAGCACCAGCAGCAGGGTACGAAATTGTCCCCATACTCGCTGCACCCGCTCCTTCTGCCAGCGGAAGTGGAGGATGAGGATCCCCTTCTCCAGAGTGAGGTGGCGCGCCACCAGCAGGGCCAGCAGCAGGAACCAGATTTCACCCAGGCCCCGGGCCACCGCCACCGCGAAGGGATATTGCCAGGCGCCGTCCAGCAGGCCGTGCACCATGAGCACCATGGCGGGCAGCGGCAGGGCGGCGAGCACGGAGCGCACCAGCAACCGGCTGGTGAGGCTGAACTTGTCCTGGGTTACCTTGCCGATGCGCGGGGCAATGTAGTGGCTGTATTGAATGAGGTGGCGGGCCAGTTTCAGCCAGCACCAGGCCAGCCCCAGCAGCCCGAGGCCAGCCAGGGTCAGGCTCAGGGGGTTGTTCTCGGCGATGGCCCTGGGCAGTTGCAGCCAGTTGGCCGGGTTGAAGGCAAGGCCGAGGGCGGCCGGGACGCCGAGCAGCACCGCCGGGCTCAGGGGGCGCACGTCCGGCATCCAGAACAGATGGCTGGCGCTGAGTTCGCGGATCTCGTCGATCTTGCTGTTCTGGCGGCTGTAGAGCAGCTTGAGGCGGGTCTGCTCCTGAATGAGGGTGTCGGAGGCATCGTTGAGCCGGGTCAGCAGTTGCCGCCTCGCCTTGAGCAGGTTGTCCAGCACGGCGCGCTGGGCCCTGTCCAGGGTGATGTCGTCTCCACTGAGCAGGCTGTTGCGCAGCTGGACCGGATCCTTCAGGGCATCCTGCTCGGTCTCGTACTGGTATTTGGCCATGCGCGCCTTGACGATGGCTGACTCCAGCCGCTCCAGCGGGAAGTAGGCGGGCAGATCGGCCAGCTTGCTGCGCAGGTTCTCGCCGTAGGCGTTGCTTATCTGCAACCACTCCAGCTGTTCGCGCACCGAATTGACCAGCTCGTTGAGCCCGGAGAGGGAGGTGTCCACCCCCCGTTGCTCGTCCTGCACCCGTTCAATCTGGTCCTCGAGAGCCCCCAGTTGGAGGGAGAGGGCCTGGTTTTGCTGCTGTTGCTCCTGCAAGAGGGGGAGGTCAGAGGTGAGCTGGCGGCGCAGGCGTTCACTCTCGGCCAGGGCCTGCTCGGTCTTGTCCCGGCGCAGCTGGTTCTGCTGGGCAAGCAGACTGGTCTGCCACTCATCCTCGTCGGTGATGGCGAGGTTGAGCTCCTGCAGCTTGAGCTTGCCCAGATCGTTGCGCTGCTGGGCGGAGAGCTGCTCCAGCTCCAGCATCTGGATCCGGTCGGAGAGGCTCTGCTCTTTGAGTCGGGTGGCCAGTTGCTGGGCCTCCTGCAACCTGTCCGACTCGTTGCTGAAGCTCAGGCGATCGAGCAGGGAGCGGGTCTGGAGCAACTGCTTGCGCAACTCGTCGACCCGCAGGTGATACTCCTGGCCCGTGCTCTCAAGCTGGTTGAGGCTGTCGGTCACCGCCTGACGCTCCTTGCGCAGGTTGAGCTGGCGGTTGCTGCTCAGGCTGATGGCCTGGCGCAGGGCATCCTCCTTGAGGGAGGAGAGGGACGGGCGGGACTGGGGCTGATAGTTGTGCAGCCCCTCCTTGAGACGGGCGGACTCCTTGGGGTAGTCGATGAGGATCTGCTGGTAGGCCTTGCCCTGTTCCCGGTAGCGCTGGGCATCCCGGGCATATTGCAGCGCCTGCTGGTAGCTCTCCCGCAGTTGCTGGTTTTCCGGGGTATCCGTCTTGGGGATGCTTTGCAGCAGCTCCTCTACCTGAGTGATGGCATCATCAGCCTGGACAGCGGAGAAGGGGAACAGGCTGAGACAGAGCATCAGACAGAGCAGGCGTTGCAACATGGCGCACGTTTCCGTTCAGGAGAAGTCGCCCTAGCCTAAAGCAGGGGCCGGGGCGGGTAAAGCCCTCAAGATGAATGATCCACGGCACAAATAACGGGTGATCTGGGTCTTGTTTGGCTATTATTCTGGCCGTTCCCCTTCATTGAGCAATTTATGTCCTCCGTCGATCTGGGCACGGCCCCCCTTTCCCGCCTCTTCTTGCGTTACGTCACCCCCACGGTGGCCGCCATGCTGGTCACCGGCATCTATGTCACCATAGACGGCATCTTCGTCGGCCATATCCTGGGCCAGGACGGGCTGGCCGGCATGATGCTGGCGTACCCCATCTGCGCCGTGCTCTACGCGGTGGGGGCCCTGATCGGCATGGGATCCTCGTCGCTGGCCTCCTTCTATCTGGGCAAGGGGGAGCAGGCCAGGGCGCGCCACATCGTCGGCAATGCCCTGGTGATGGTGCTCATCGCCTCCGCGCTGCTCGCCTTCATTGGCATTCGTTACGGCGAGGCCATGCTTGTCTGGATGGGGGCGCAGGGGGTCATCTTCGACGCAGGCTTTGCCTATCTGCAGTGGTACGCCTGGCTCGGGGTGTTTGCTGTGCTCTCCATGGCCTTTACCGCCCTGCTGCGCAACGACGGGCGACCCGGCCTCACCACCTGGATCCTGGTGGGGGGCGGCGTGCTCAACGTGCTGCTCGACTACCTGCTGATGGCGGTGATCCCCTGGGGGCTGGCGGGGGCCGCCATCGCGACCATGCTCTCCCAGGCTGTCACCGGAGGCCTGTGCCTGTGGCACTTCTTTACCCCCCGCAGCCAGTTGCGCATTCGCTGGGATACCCTGGTGCCCGACTGGCGGCTGATGGGGGATACCCTGGTGCCCGACTGGCGGCTGATGGGGGAGACATTGCGACTCGGGGTGTCGAGTTTTCTGATGTACCTCTACCTCTCGGTGGTGCTGGCGCTGCACAACAAGGCGCTGCTCTCGGTGGGCACTTCGCTGCACGTGGCCGCCTATGGGGTCATCAGCTACAGCGAGGCCTTCTTCTATCTCATCTTCGAGGGGATCGCCATGGGCATCCAGCCCATCGCCAGCTTCAATGCCGGGGCGGGCAACTGGGCACGGGTGCTGCGGGTGCGCAACCTGGCATTGGGAGTGACCATGGCGGTGGCACTGTGCGGGATGATCCCGCTGTATCTGTGGCCAGAGGCAGTGGTTTATCTGTTTGCAGGGGACAATGCTGCCCTGTTGCCGGTGGCGACCCTCGGTATCTGGCTCTACTTCTGGGGGCTGCCCATGGAAGGCTTGCTGCTGGTGGGGGCCACCTATTTCCAGGCCATCAACCGGGCCCGCATCGCTTCCCTGCTCACCGGCGGCAAGCTGGTGCTGATCGGCGGTTTCCTGTGGGGCTTCTCCTCCCTGTGGGGAGTGGCCGGTGTCTGGCTGGCGCTGCCCACTTGCAGCACTCTGCTGGTCCTGGTGATGTGGCGGGCGATGAGCAGGGAGGGGCGCCAGCACAGCGCTGCCTGAGATGTGGTCATGCGTCCATGAAAAAGGCAGCCTCGGCTGCCTTTTTCATTCCCTGCCTGTGGGCGGCAGGTCGCCGGCCTCAGGACTTGAAGGCGCCGATAAAGATGGCGGGGTCGACGCGGGCGTCGTTGAGGCTGACGTTCCAGTGCATGTGGGGGCCGGTGGCGCGACCGGTGGCGCCGACCCGGCCGACGATGCCGCCGCGGGGCAGGCTCTGGCCCAGCTTCACGTCCACCTTCGACATGTGACAGAACATGCTGATGAGGCCCTGGCCGTGGTCGACGAACACCGTATTGCCGTTGAAGAAGTAGTTGCCGATGAGGATGACCTTGCCAGCGGCTGGTGCCTTGATGGGAGTGCCGGCTCCGACCGCGAAGTCGAGGCCGGAGTGGGGGTTGCGCTCCTCGCCGTTGAAGAAGCGGCGCAGCCCGAAGGGACTGGAGAGCGGGCCCTGGACCGGCTTGTCAAACAGCAGGTTGCTCGGCTGAGCCGGGCTGAAGGTCTGGTAGGCGCGGGTCTGTTCGGCAAGCTCCCGGTTGATGCGGGTCATGTCTTCGGCCAGCGGATTGACCTGGCGGCTGTTCTTGAGCTTGATGTGCTGCTCACGGTAGTGCTTGGTGCCGACCGTGAAACTCAAGGTGCGGCCATCGCTGGTGGTTACCTGATGGGGGCCGGGCGCGCTCTTGAGCGGGATGCCGACGATGGCGATCCACGTCTTCCCGTCTTCCTGTACCACCAGCACAGGCTTGTCCTGATAGCGCACTGCGGGCGCCTTGGCCCCGATTCCCAGTGGTACCACGGCCACGCCCCCCGGCACCGGGTGGTTGAGCAGGCGGCTGATAAACCCCGGTTCGGCGTGAAGCGCAGGGCTGCCGAGCAGCAGGAGAAGAAAGAAGAGGCGGCGCATGATGGCTCCATCGGATCAGGGGGAAAGCAAGAGGGGGGAGATGATGCCACATTCTGGCGGTGCTGTCCGTCAACCGTGGCCGATAAACTCATCGGCTGCGGCCCAGAAGGACGCAACGGACACGCCATTGCAGCGAGGTGAATGCGCTGGTTGCGGGTGCCCGCTTTCCCGTCGACCTTGCCAGCCTGATCAGGGGGCCGCTGCGCTACCGCTTCTCGAGGGCGCTCACGAGCGACAACCGCTTCATCACCACCAGCCTGGCCGGTGTCGGGGTGGGCATGGTCGAGCAGGGGGCCCTGACCCCTATTCCATTCGATACCGCCATCGCGGTACCCTACTCGGCGGCGACCCAGGCCACCGACTACAAGGTGAGGCTCTACCCGACCCGGCTGCTGGGCCAGGTAGTACGCACCGGCCCCTACACCGGCACCATCATGGTCACGGTGAGCGTGCCCTGAGGAGACGCCGCTTCGCCCCTATTTTTCGACGAGGTCAATGATGAACAGTGACAGGGCCCTGCGCCACGAACCCAAACGCCATGGCATAGGACAGGGCTGGATCTGGATCCGCACCGGATTCGACATCTTCAACAAGGGGATGGGTGCCAGCGTGGCCATGATAGTGCTCTGGTTTGTGGTGGGCATCGTGCTGGATCAGCTGCCGGCGGGGGGCTTGATCTCCCAGTTGCTCTACATGGTGTGGGGGGCTGGCTGGGTGGCGGTGGCGCGGCGGGGTCACCATGGCGAGGCGCTGCAATTTGGCGACTTCTTTGCCGGTTTCCGCCATCGGTTGACCCCCTTGATGCTGGGGGGCCTGATGGTGCTCGGCCTCATCATGGGGATCCTGATGATCTGTGTGTTCCTGCTGCACCAGTGGGGACTCACCGGCCTGTTGTCCGCTGATCCGGGCTCCCTGGCGCTGACCCCGGAGCAGGCACAGGGCTTCCTCGTCTGCGCCCTGGTGGGATTGGCACTGTTCGTTCCCGTGCTGATGGCCATCACCTTCGCCCCCGCCCTTATCCTCTTCCATCAGGTCGGGGTCTGGCAGGCAGCCATGCTCAGCTTCAAGGGATGTCTGCGCAACATGTGGCCCTTCCTCTGGTGGGGGCTGCTCGGGGCCGTGCTGATCTTCTTTGGCGCACTCCTGATGCTGGTGGGCCTGCTGGTGGTGCTGCCTGCCATCAACTACTCCATCTATGCCGCCTATCACGACATCTATCTGGAGGAGCAGGAGGCCGAGGAGGGAGAGACCCCGGTCAAGGCATTCGGTTTCGAAGCCTGACCGGCACAGGATGGAGCAAAGAGGGGCCGCGAGGCCCCTTTTTTGTGCGGCTCGCAGGGATCAGAGAGAGGGAGGGGCTTCCTGCCACAGGGGATCGTCCGCCATCCGCTCCACGAGAAAGTCGAGGAAGCTGCGCAGCAGGGGGGACATCTGTTTGCGGGTGCCATAAACGGCATAGACGCCGAGGCGCTTGGGCTGCCACGGGGTGAGCAGGGGGACCAGTGCGCCGCTTGCCAGATGGGGGTGAACCGAGTAGGCGGGTTGCAGGCTGATCCCCGCCCCGTCCAGGGTGGCGGCCAGCAGCAGGTTGGAGATGTTGGCGCTGAGGTTGCCGCTCACCGGGACGGATTCGGGACCATCGGGCCCCAGAAACTCCCACAGGCTCTTGCCGAAATAGGTGTAGGTGAGGCAGTTGTGCAGTGCCAGATCCTGCACCTGCTGCGGCAGGGCATGGCGGGCCAGGTAGGCGGGGCTGGCGCACACCACCGAGTGGCAGGTGCCGAGCCTGCGGGCCACCAGGTTGGGATCGAGGTCGTTGGTGATGCGCAGGGCGAGATCGATTCGCTCCTCCACCAGATTAACCGTCCGGTCCAGCAGCAGGATGTCGATCGCCGTGCCGGGGTAACGGGCCAGATAGTCGTTCGCCGCCCCGACCAGCAGGGCTTCGGAGAGAGAGTAGCTGCAGGTGATGCGCAGTTGCCCCTTGGGGGCCTCGTCATGGCGGATGGCCAGGTGTTCCATCTCTTCCCCCAGGGCCAGCATGGCTCTGGCCCGGTTCAGCGCCTCTTCTCCCGGCCCGGTCAGGCTCAGCCGGCGGGTGGTGCGGTGCAGCAATCTGGCCCCCATCCAGCGTTCCAGCTCGGCCAGGTAGCGCGACACCATGGCGCGGGACATCTCCAGTTTCTCCCCGGCGCCGCTCAGGCTGCCCTGTTCCACCACGCAGACGAAGACCCGCAATGCGGTCAGCCTATCCATCTTGTGCCCCTATATGATCGATTTATGCAACAGTGATGCGCCTATTATGCGGTATTTGTATCGATGGTGATGCAATAAACTGCGCTCATTCCATTAATCCACACCGATGAGCGTTATCTGATGAACAACACACTGCGTACCCTGACCCTGACCAGCCTCCTGATGACGGGTTCCGCCCTGGCGGCCCCCCTGACCGTGACCGCCTACAACCCCGGCGAGAAGGCGATCTTCCCCGTCTCCTCCTCACTGGTAACCGGTGACAAAGAGGCCATCCTGATCGATGCCCAGTTCGATGTGCAACATGGTCAGGCGCTGGTGGACATGATCAAGAAGAGCGGCAAGAAGCTGACCACTGTCTATATCAGTGCCGGTGACCCCGACTTCTACTTCGGTCTGGAACCCGTCATGGCGGCGTTCCCGGATGTCAAGGTGTTGGCCGACCAGCATGTGGTCGACCATATCAAGCAGACCAAGGATGCCAAGCTGAGCTACTGGGGCCCGATCCTGGGCAAGGATGCACCCAAGAGCCTGACCGTGCCGCAAGTGATGACGGCTAGCCACCTGACCCTGGATGGCGAGAAGATTGAAATCAAAGAGATGAACACCCCGAATGCCTACCTCTGGGCCCCTTCCATCAAGACGGCCTTTGGTGGTGTGCCGGTCTACAGCGGCGTGCACGTCTGGATGGCGGACAGCCAGTCCAAGGCCGCTCGCAGCAACTGGGTCAAGGCGCTGAACAATCTGCTGGCCCTGAAACCCGAGCGCGTGGTGCCGGGTCACTTCCTGGGGACTGCGCCCAAGGGTACCGAAGCCGTGACCTTCACCCGTGACTACGTGCAGCGCTTTGAGCAGGAGCTGGCCAAAGCCAAGCACTCCGGCCAACTGATTGAAGCGCTGAAGAAGGCTTACCCCTCTCTGCCGGTCGATGATGGCCTGGCCATCGGTGCCAAGGTCAATACCGGCGAGATGAAGTGGTAACTCCCTGACGCCTACATCCCTGTGTTTTTTTCCGGGCCCGAGGGCCCGGTTTTTTATCCAGCATTGAAGCGAGAATGATGATGAACGAAGCGCAAACAACCCTCCATTATGTCTATGACCCCCTCTGTGGCTGGTGCTATGGCGCCGCCCCCCTGCTGAAAGCCGCTGCCGAGATCCCGGGCCTTCGCATCGAACTGCATGGGGGGGGCCTCTGGATGGGCGCCAGGCGCCAGGCCATGGGCCAGCCCCTGCGGGACTATGTGCGTCCCCATGATGAGCGCATCCACGCCCTCACCGGACAGCGCTTTGGTGAGCGCTACTTCAACGAGCTCCTGCTCAACGAGTCACTGCTCCTCGACTCCGAGCCGCCCATACGCGCCGTTCTGGCGGTGAGCGAGCTTGGCGGCGACGGCCTTGCCTTGTTGCACCGCATCCAGGAAACCCACTACCGGGATGGGGAATGGGTCGGTTCCCCGACACGGCTGGCGGCGCTCGCGCGGGAGCAGGGGCTGACACCGGAAGCATTCGCCCTGGCCTTTGGTCGGGTCGATCTTGTGGGCCATCTGGCCACAAGCCAGGCGTGGCTGCGCCGCCTCGGCGGGCAGGGGTTCCCGACCCTGGGATTGATGCAAGGGGAGCGCGTCGTTGAGCTGCCTGTCTCCTCCTATCTGGGAGAGCCAGCGGCGTTCGCGGATCACATCACCTCTCTGATGGGGTGAGTCTCTCGCCCATCGCCTGCGGCTTGTCAAAGGAGAGGGAGAGGGCAGACCCGTCTGCGCGCCTCCCTTGTCCCCCGCACTGTTCTTGTGCATGCTATCGGCCTCATTGAACGGCAGGATGCAGTACCTATGAACCTTCGCGATCTCGAATATCTGGTAGCGCTGGAAGAGGAGAAACACTTTCGCAAGGCAGCGGAGCGCTGCTTTGTCAGCCAGCCGACCCTGAGTGGCCAGCTGCGCAAGCTGGAAGATGAACTGGGAGTGATCCTCATCGAGCGCACCTCCCGCAAGGTGCTGTTCACGCCCGCCGGCGATGCCATGGCCCGTCAGGCGCGCAAGGTGCTCAAAGAGGCGCGAGAGCTCAAGAGCATAGGCCAGCACTTCGCCGAGCCCATGTCCGGCGAGATCCACATCGGTTTCATTCCCACCGTGGGCCCCTATCTGCTGCCCCACATCATCCAGGATCTGCGTGAACACTTCCCCAAGCTGGAGTTCTACCTCTACGAAGATCAGACCCAGGTGCTGCTCAAGCGGCTGGAGGAGGGAGAGCTGGATTGCCTCGTGCTGGCGGAGTTGGAAGGGATGGAGGGGTTTGGCGCCATCCCCCTCTATCAGGAGCCCATGTGGCTGGCCGTGCCCCAGCATCACTCGGAGGCGAGCGCCAAGGCGGTGCCCCTGCACAATCTCAAGGGCAAGAAATTGCTGATGCTGGCCGACGGTCACTGCCTGCGGGATCAGGCGATGGGTTTCTGTTTTGCCGCGGGCATCGGTGAGGATCAGCGCTTCAAGGGCACCAGTCTGGAGACCTTGCGCAACATGGTCGCCGCTGGCAGCGGCATGACGCTGGTGCCCAGGCTCGCCGTGCCCGCCAACCCGGAGGAGGGGGGCGTCAGTTATCGCCCGGTAATCAACCCCGTGCCGGGGCGCACCATCTCCCTGCTCTATCGTCACTACTCGGTTCGCCGCCCCTGCTTCAATGAGCTGGCGGCCCGCATCTCGAGTCTGATGAAAGCCCTGCTGGGCTGACGCAGCCCGCTCGTCATCCCGAAACAAAAACCGGCGCCTGGGCGCCGGTTTTTGTTGTTTCCAGGGTGACCTAGAAGATGTCGTCGGTGGAGACGGGACCGTCTGTGGTCGCATCGTCACCGCCATACACCTGGTTGCCATCGGAGATCTGGCTCGCGTAGCGGGTGGGCTCTGTGCCCTCTTTGAAGAACTCCTCCGTGGTACTGCCATCGGCGCGATTGGTCAGCAGACCGGTTTCACGATCGATGCGGACCTGCATGATCCCTTCGGGGACCGGCATCTTGCGTTCGGGCACCTGGTGCAGAGCCGTCTTCATGAAGTCAATCCAGATGGGCTGGGCGGCACCGCCGCCAAACTCGGCCCGGCCCAGACCGCGCTGGTGGTTGTCAAAACCGATCCAGGAGGTGGCCACCAGATTCGGGGTATAGCCGGAGAACCAGGCATCCCGGGATTCGTTGGTGGTCCCCGTCTTGCCCGAGATGTCGTGACGCTTGAGGTCACGGGCTGCCCGCCAGCCGGTACCACGCCAGCCATTGCCACCCCAGATGGCGGTGGTCAGGGTGTCGGTGATGAGGAAGGCGCTCTGGGCACTGATGGTCTGCGGTGCCATGTTGTTGGGCACGACAGGATCGATGGGGCACTGGGCCTTCCAGTCTGCCGTGGTATTGGCATAGGCATCCGCGCTGTCGAGACCGGCGGCGGCCAGCACGCCGCAGTCGCGGCAGGCAGCGGCCGGGTTGGCCTCGAACAGGGGAGTGCCGAAGCTGTCGGTCACTTCGGTGATGAAGTAGGGGGTGACCTGGAAGCCGCCATTGGCCAGCACCGAGTAGCCACGCACCACTTCCAGCGGGGTAAACTCCGCCGCACCCAGCGCCAGGGATTCGTTGGCGGAAATGTGATCACGGGCGAAGCCGAAGCGGGTCAGGCCGTCGATATAGGTATCCAGCCCGATGGCGCGCATCAGCCGGACCGACATCACGTTCTTGGACTTGGCAAGACCGAGGCGCAAGGTGGTCGGCCCTTCATAGATGGCGGGCGAGTTCTTGGGCTGCCACATGGGGCCCTTGGCAGGATCCCACTGGTTGATCGGTGCATCGTTGATGAGGGACGCCAGGGTATAGCCCTGCTCCAGCGCGGTGGCATAGAGGAAAGGCTTGATGTTGGAGCCGACCTGACGACGGGCCTGATCGACCCGGTTGAACTTGGAGAGCTCGAAGCTGAAGCCGCCGACCAGGGCCTCGATGGCGCCGTCTTGCGGGTTCATGGCCACCAGGGCGGCGTTGACGTCGGGGATCTGGGAGAGCAGCAACTCTTCCCCTTTCTCCCTGACCCAGATCTGGGCGCCGACTTTGAGTACATCCCGCGCCGATTTCGGGGCAAAACCCTGGCGATCGTCGGTGATGAAGACGCGCGCCCACTTGATGCCATTCCAGCCCAGTTCGGCCTGTTTGCCATTCTTGAGCACCAGGGTGGCGCTCTTGTCGCCGAGCTGGGTGACCACGGCGGCCATCAGGGGCTGATAGGTCGGCTGCTTGGCCAGATGGGCCATGATCTGCTCGTAGTCCCAGGCCGTTTCACCGGCTTTCCACAGCAAGGCGGTCGGGCCACGGTAGCCGTGGCGGGTGTCGTAGTCGAAGACACCGTCCAGCAGCGCCTGATGGGCGGCGCGCTGACGCTTGGCGGTGACGGTGGTGTAGACGTGCAGCCCCATGGTGTAGGCATCTTCACCAAACTGCTCCACCATCTTCTGGCGTACCATCTCGCTCAGATAGGGGGCGTTCAGCGTAGTTTCGGCACCGTGAAAACGGGCCTTGACCGGCATCTTGGAGGCTTCGTCATACTGGGCCTGGGTGATCTTGCCGGTTTCCAGCATGCGACCCAGTACCACGTTGCGGCGAGCGAAGGCGCGCTCCGGGGAGCGGATCGGGTTCAGCATGGAGGGGGCCTTGGGGAGACCCGCGATGATGGCGATCTCGTCCAGGGTCAGATCCTTGACCTCCTTGCCGAAGTAGACCTGGGCGGCCGCGCCGACCCCGAATGCCCGGTAGCCGAGGGGGATCTTGTTGAGATAGAGGGTGAGGATCTCGTCCTTGGAGAGGTTCTGCTCGATACGCCAGGCGAGGAATACTTCCTTGATCTTGCGTACAAGAGTCTTCTCGTTGCTCAGGAAGAAGTTGCGGGCCACCTGCTGGGTAATGGTACTGGCGCCCTGACGCGCCTGGCCGGAGACGGCCCAGACGGTGGCGGCACGGATGATGCCGATGGGGTCAATGCCCGGGTGCTCATAGAAGCGGGCATCTTCGGTGGCGAGTACGGCATCGATCATGGACTGGGGAATTTCGTCCAGCCGCAGGGGGATGCGACGAATTTCGCCAAACTGGGAGATCAATTCCCCATCCCGGCTGTAGACCTTCATGGGGGTAGCCAGTTTGACATCGCGCAAGGCGCTGACGTCCGGCAACTGGGGCTTGATGTAGAAGTAGATGCCGATGAGGCTGGCAACGCCCAGCACAGCACCCAGCATCATGACAATAAACAGGCGAACGAGCCATTTCAGCATGGAAGAACTACCAATCGTCTTAAAATTAGCCAACGGGCGCAGAGTATAGCCTTTTTACCCTCGCGGATTCGAGGTTTTCCTGTCCGCAAACAGGCGACCCCGAGAAGAGGCGGGAGGGTAGCACTCCAGGGCACAATTACCAAGGGGGCCGCAATCAAGGCCGAAAGGAGAGGGGCGTCAACTTTTGACACAAACTTTATGACATTGATAGATAGAGCATTATATTGAGTTAAGCCGTCACATCATGACGCGCTGTCCTACAATAAGTCCGAAAACCCAATAACGCATGGATGTGTATATGTTTGGGCTATTAAGTAAGGGATCCCTCGTCTCCATGGCGGGCATTGATTTTGGCAGTCAAACCATCAAGGCCGTCACCATCAGCGGACGTCCCGGCAAGGTGCACCTCGGTTCGGTTGCCGAGATCCCCATGCCAAGAGGAACGCTGGTCGACTATCAACTTCAGGACATTGAACGGGTCAGTCAGTCCCTCAAGTCGCTCAAGCGGCTCGTGCAGGGGGATTGCCAGAACGTGGCCACGGCCGTGACCGGTTCCAATGTCATCACCAAGATCATTCAGGTCGATACCAACATCAACGAGAGCGAGCTGGAGAACCAGGTTCACCTGGAGGCAGAGCAGCTCATCCCCTTTCCCCTCGATGAAGTGAGCCTGGATTTTGAAATCCTCGGCATGGCGGGCGACAACGGGCGTCAGGAGGTCCTGCTCAGTGCCGCGCGGACCGAGAGCGTCAGTGGCCGGGTCAGTGCACTGACGGAGGCAGGCATGACGACCATGGTGGTGGATGTGGGGGCCCATGCGCTCGGACGCGCCGTGCTGGCCTGCCTGCCTGACCTGCAAACCTCGGAGAAACCGGTTGGCATCGTCGACATCGGTGCCAGCGCCCTGACTTTCGCCGCCCTGCTACGGGGCCAGGTCATCTATTCCCGGTTGCAGAATTTTGGTGGTGATCAATACAGCCAGGCATTGGCCTCTTTTTACAGCATGAGTATGGAAGAGGCGGAACTGGCCAAGCTCCAGGGCTCCTTGCCTGCGGATCATGAGGTGGATGTCCTGTTGCCTCACCTCAGCACCCTGGTGTTGCAGATACGGCGCAACGTGCAGCTGTTTTGCAGCTCTTCGGGGAACAAGGAGCTCTCCAGGCTTGTGCTGACCGGAGGGGGGAGCCTGCTGCCGGGGCTGGCCGGACAAATCGGCAGCGAGCTCAACTGCGACGTGCTGCACCCCGATCCCTTTGCACTCTTTGGCAAGCCGCAGGGAGAAGGGGGGCTGACTCATGGGGCCAAGTACATGACGGCGCTCGGGCTGGCACTGAGGAGCTTCACACCATGTCAAATATAAACCTTCTGCCCTGGCGGCAGGCTCGGGCGCAGCGTCAGAAGAAACAATTCGGCATCCTGTTCGGTCTGTTCCTGGCGGGGACGGCAGCCATCGCCTTTGCCGCAGACTGGCTGGTGCAGCAGCAGATCGGTTACCAGCAGCAGCGCAATCAGCGGTTGCAGCAGGAGATGGCAACCTTGGACACCCAGCTTGGGGAGATCAGGCTTCTCAAGGAGCGGCGCAAGGAGTTGATTGACCGCATGCAACTCATCGAGCAGTTGCAGATGCGCCGCAACATCCCTGTGCGTCTGTTCAATCAGCTGCCGGTGCTGGTCCCCAATGGGGTATATCTTGATAGCCTTGCCTTGCAAAACAACAAGATAGATGTGAAGGGAAAGACCGAAGCCTATGGCAGGGTTGCCAGCATGATGCGCCGAATCGACGGTTCCGACTGGCTGACACAATCCCAGCTCAGCACCATTTTCACGGCCGAGGTGGCCCCCATCGCCCTGAGCCAGTTCTCCATGATGTTCCAGATTGCCACGGCGCTACCCAACGTGGCTAAGGGGCAAAAATGAACCTGCAACAACTCAACGACCTGGATCTCAATGACATTGCCCGCTGGCCGCCGATCGCCAAGGGCATCTTTGTCTTCTTCTGCTGTGCTCTGCTTGGCGGGGCACTCTATTACTACGTGATTGCCAATTCCCTGGCGGCCCTGGGTCGTGAAGCCGCAAAAGAGACCGAGCTCAAGGGACAATTCGAGAGCAAGGCCATGCTGGCCGCGAACCTGGAAGCATACAGAAAGCAGATGGTCCAGCTGGAACATCTGGTCGACACCCAGCTCAAACAGCTGCCCAACACCCACGAAGTCGCCGGTTTGCTGGATGACATCAGCTTCATTGCCACCGACAACGGTTTGACATTGAACAGGATCAACTGGGAGCCAGAGGTGAAACACGAGTTCTCCACCGAGCTGCCCATGCGCATCGAGGTCGTGGGCACCTATCACGAACTTGGCAAGTTCACGGCGGACATGGCTGCTTTGCCCCGCATCGTGATCCTGGATTCTTTCCAGCTCAGCCAGGGGAAGGGGGGTGAGCTGATCGGTATGTCCATGCAGGCCAAGACCTACAAGTACAACGGCAAAACCGTGGAGAAAAAGCCATGAGCATGAGAGCGGGCGTACTTCTCTTGTCGGCGCTGCTGTTGACGGCCTGTGGGGGACAGGAGGACATGGATGAGTATGTCAAACAGACCAAGGCCAGAAAGCCGGTACCGATCGAACCTTTGCCGGAGATAAAGCCCTTCTCTCCCATGGTCTATCAACGCAGCGATCAGCGCAGTCCGTTTATTGCACCCCAGCCGGAAACCAGTTCCAGGCTGGACGCCAAGGCCAAGCCGGACTGTGCCCAGATAGTGGCCAATCGGGAAAAGGAGGTGCTGGAACGCTACTCGCTTGCCAGCCTGAGCATGAAAGGCTCCATCGGCAAGCAGGGGCAGTTGTGGGCATTGATCAAAACCCCGGACGGGCAAGCCGTGCGCGTCGGGCTCAACCAGCACATGGGGCTGGATCAGGGCAGGGTCATCAAGATAACGAACACGCATGTTGACTTGATGGAGACGGTACCGGATGGCAAAGGATGCTGGGTCACCCGAGAAACCCAGCTGGCCATGGCCAATCTCGACGCAAAACTATGATCAGGGATGAGCAGAGATGAGAACAACAATAAGAAGGATGACCGGTGTGGCGCTGCTGTGGCTGGGCGGATGCACTCAGGTGTGGGCAGTACCCGCGTTGCAGGAGGTCAAGGTGAATCCCCTGCTGGCCGATCAACTCCTGCTGGAGCTCAGCTTCAGCGAACCGGTCAGCGGTTTTACGGACAGGTTGACCTATGAACCCAATCAGCTTCTGCTGCACGTACCCGGGGCCATCGGTGCCCTGACGGTCAATCCCCTGCCCATCAAGCAGCAAGGGGTGAACAACCTCCTGGTGGAGGGGAAGGGGCAGGGGCTCGACATCAAGATCGCCCTCGATCAGCTCACCCCCTATCAGGTCCATCAGCAGGGCAATAAATTGCTGGTGGCGCTGGGAGACAAGGCAGGGCAGCCGGTCGCTTCCTCGGCGGCGCCTGTTGCAGCCAGCCAGTCTGCGCTCGTCAGAAGCCAGCCGGTGACTCAGTCTGCATTGATTGACACCCAGCGAGTTGCCCAGAACCAGTCCCAGTATCAGGCTCAGCCGGCCATGGCTGCCACACCTACTGTGGCTCCTTCGCCCGTTGCCCCCGGCAAGCCGGTGTTGTCCGTGTCTCAGGCAAACATGGGGGGCGCCTACTTCAACTCGGTCAAGGGCGTGGATTTTCGCCGTGGCAAGGAGGGGCAGGGGGAATTCCTCGTGACGCTGGACAACAGTTCGGCGGCGGTGGATGTCAGCAGCCGTGGTCAGAAAGTGCTGGCCAAGTTCCACGGTACCCGGGTGCCTGATGATCAGCTCAACCTCATCAATGTGCAGGACTTTGCTACCCCGGTCTCCCAGGTGGAGGTGTTCCGCCAGGGCAATGACACCCTGTTCGAGCTCTCGGTGAACGGCCAGTTTGACTACCGTTACGATCAGGCCGACAAGATGTTCATCATCGAGGTGAAAAAACGGGTGGCCACCACGGCGGCGAAGCAGTACCAAGGCAAGCCCATCTCATTGAACTTCCAGGATATTCCTGTTCGTACCGTGTTGCAGATCATCGCCGATTTCAACAATCTGAACCTGGTGACCACGGACTCGGTCTCCGGCAACATCACGCTGCGTCTCGATGGCGTGCCCTGGGAGCAGGCGCTGGACATCATCCTCAAGGTCAGAGGGCTGGACAAACGGCTGGATAACAACATCCTGCTGGTGGCGCCGGCGGACGAGATTGCCGCTCGCGAGAAACAGCAGATGGAGAGCCGCAACCAGGTGGCGGATCTCGCTCCCCTCTACACCGAGTATCTGCAGATCAACTATGCCAAGGCATCGGAAGTGGCGGCCCTGCTCTCTTCCGAGAGTACCAAGCTGCTCTCCCCCAGAGGGGCGGTCAGCGTGGATGAACGTACCAACGTGCTGGTGGTCAAGGACACGGCGGATGTCATCAGCAACGTCAAGCGGATGCTGGATATCCTCGATATCCCGGTCAAGCAGGTGGTGATCGAGGCGCGCATGGTGACCATTGATGATGGTTTCGATGAGGCTCTGGGGGTGCGCTGGGGGGTGACCAAGACAGACGGTCATGGCAACGGCACCTCGGGCACCATAGAGGGTAATGATGGCGCCGGAAACAATGATGGCAGTTCCACCATCACTCGCCCCAACGTAGAAGACAGACTCAACGTCAACCTGCCGGTGACCAACGCGGCCGGCACCCTGGCGTTCCAGGTCGCCCGTCTTGCCAATGGTACTCTGCTGGATCTTGAACTCTCGGCTCTGGAAAAGGAGAGCAAGGCCGAGATCATCGCCAGTCCGCGTGTCACCACGGCCAACCAGAAGCCGGCCCTGATCGAGCAGGGGACCGAGATCCCCTATGTGGAGTCCTCTTCCAGCGGGGCGACCTCGGTCACCTTCAAGAAGGCGGTACTGAGCCTCAAGGTCACGCCGCAGATCACCCCGGACAACAGGGTGATCCTGGACTTGACCGTGACTCAGGATACCAAGGGGGAAACCGTGCCGACCGGGACCGGGGATGCGGTGTCCATCAACGCCCAGTCCATCACCACCCAGGTGTTGGTCAACAACGGTGAAACTCTGGTGCTTGGCGGCATCTATCAACAGACCATCAAGAGTGATGTCAGCAAGGTGCCGCTGCTGGGGGATATCCCCGGGTTGGGCTATCTGTTCAAGAAAACCACCAGTGAAAACAAGAAGCGTGAACTGCTGATCTTCGTGACCCCGAGGATAGTGACCGACGCCCTCTGAAAACTTTACTTGTGAGAGTAAAACACATATAACCTTACGCCCCGATGAGGCTGGGGCGTAAGGGCTGCGGTTGCCAGTCCTGGTTTCTACTGAGATAATCCCCCTCCTGATCCAACGCAAGATAAGGTTCATAGGTACCCCGGTCGAGTGTTTACCGGGGCCATACAGTTTGTAATTACTAACGAAAAGACATGGCTGAGAAACGCAATATTTTCCTGATAGGTCCCATGGGTGCGGGCAAGAGCACCATAGGTAGACATCTGGCAGAACAACTGCACATGGAGTTTTTCGACTCAGATCATGAGATTGAGCGCCGCAGTGGTGCCGATATCGGCTGGGTGTTCGATGTTGAAGGCGAAGAAGGTTTCCGGATCCGCGAAGAGAAGGTGATCGGTGAGCTCGCCGAACAGCAGGGTATCGTGCTGGCAACGGGTGGCGGTGCCATCAAGAGCCGTGAAACCCGCAACAAACTCTCCGCACGCGGCATCGTGGTCTACCTCGAAACCACCATTGAAAAGCAATTGGCGCGAACCCAGAGAGACAAGCGTCGTCCCTTGCTGCAAACCGAAGAGCCGCCCCGTGAAGTGCTTGAGCGTCTTGCGCAAGAGCGCAACGCCCTGTACGAAGAGGTTGCCGATTTTGTCATCCAGACGGATGACCAGAGTGCCAAAGTTGTCGCTAATCAAATCGTCAAGTTGATTGGTATGTAATTCATTAGAGGACGTCCATGGAAAGGTTGAAGGTCGAACTGGGTGAACGCAGCTACCCGATAGAGATAGCTGCCGGTCTGCTGCAACGCCCCGAGGTACTGGCGCAGACGATCAAGGGCAAGCGGGTCATGATAGTGACCAATACCGTGGTCGCGCCCCTGTATCTTGAACAGATCATTCAGTTGCTGTCCGGTTTTCAGGTGGAACACCTGATCCTGCCCGATGGCGAGGCCTACAAAACCCTGGCGACCTTCGAGCGGATCATGTCTGCTCTGCTGGAAACCAGCCATGGTCGTGATACCACTCTGATCGCTCTGGGGGGCGGTGTGATAGGTGATGTTGTCGGCTTTGCTGCGGCAAGCTACCAACGAGGCATTCCGTTTATTCAGGTGCCTACCACGCTGCTCTCCCAGGTTGACTCTTCCGTCGGCGGCAAGACCGCCGTCAACCATCCTCTCGGCAAGAACATGGTGGGTGCCTTCTATCAGCCCAAGCATGTGATCATCGATACCGACTGCCTCAAGACCCTGCCTGCCCGGGAATTTGCCGCCGGCATGGCCGAGGTGATCAAATACGGCATCATCTGGGATGCCGCCTTCTTCTCCTGGCTCGAAACCAACATGACTCGCCTGCAGCGCCTCGACGGTGATGCACTCTCCTATGCCATTCGCCGCTGCTGCGAGATCAAGGCCGATGTGGTCGGTCAGGACGAGACCGAGCACGGCGTGCGCGCCTTGCTGAACCTGGGACATACCTTCGGCCATGCCATCGAGGCGGAGAAGGGTTATGGCAACTGGCTGCACGGTAAAGCCGTGGCGGCGGGAACCATGCTGGCGGCCGAGACGGCCCTGGCCCGTGGCGACATGACGGCGCAAGAGGTGGCACGAGTCCGCGATCTGCTGTTGGCCGCCGATTTGCCGGTCAAGGCACCGTCCGATATGGATTTTGCCGCCTTTATTCGCCATATGCGCCGTGACAAGAAGGTGCTGGAAGGCAAACTGAGGCTGGTGCTGCCGATCGGGATCGGACAGGCCCAGGTCGTGGCCGATGTGACAGACGAGCAATTGATGGCGGTGATCGAGTCTGGTCGTGACCACTAATAAATTGCTCAAGCTGCCTTCTCAGCGGCAGTTGGTTGACCGGCTGCTGCACCTGATCGAGTTCAACCACCCCTTTGTTTTTCTCTCCGGCAAGCCAGGCAGTGGCCGTGGCACACTGTGCGAGTCGCTGCTTGCCCAACTGCCCGATGCGGTGCGGGTGGCCAGCCTCATCGGCAGCCCGTCCATGAAGATGGCGGATGTGCGCCAGTTGCTGCTGCAGCAGGTCGTGGCACGTCCCCTGTTCAACGCGCAGGATGCCCTGGCGGACAGCTTCTTTCGCATGGTGGGTGACAAGCCTGCCAGACTGCTGCTCATCATCGAACGTGCCGATACCTTGCCTGCCGAGCTGGTGGGGGAGTTGTGGGCGCTCTGTCGTCACAACGATACCCTGGCATCTCCTCATAAACTGGCCATCCTGCTCTCGGGTGATGACGCCTGGTGTCGCAACCAGAAGGCGCTCCTCAAGGGACGGGCCATGCCAGCCCTCGAGCTGGAGGTCGCGCCACTGAGCGCTCCTGAGCAACGTATCTTCTTGTATGAGAAGGCCAAAGAGCTCAAGATCCCGACTGCCCTCTTGCCCAAGCCGAAAGTGGAAGAGATCCTGAATGGGGCGGGCGGACATCCGTCAGCCATCATGCAGTTACTGGAGGATACCATGACCGACAGAAGGCCCAAGAAACGTCAGGCCGAGTTGCCCGTCAAGAAGATAGCGATCGTGCTTGCCCTGGTGGCGGGCGGGTTGCTGGCCCTGAGCTATCTGCCCCTGTTCGACAGTGCAGGCCAGTACCCCGCCCAGGCACCGTCCCAGGGGACGGCGTTGCCCGATCCCGTCTCAAGCGATCCTGTGAACGTCGGTGCGGCGAGCGGGGCCTTGGGTACTCAGGCGAGCAGTGGCGCCGCTGCCATCCCGTCAGGGAATCAGGTTGCCCGCGATTGGCAGTCCGATGCCAAGCCCTTGCCCAAGAAGGTCGAAAGCGAGACGGTCACCACGGAGTCAACCAACTATGAGGGGCGCCGGGTCGTCATCTCCGACGAAGTGGTCGAGAAATTGATGAACCAGCCTAACGTCAGCGGCGCCTTGCCCACGGCCGTGGTGGATGAGCTGGTGGGGAGCGGTTCCCGTGCGGTCCCGACCGGAACGACGGCCCAGGTCAAGAATCCGGCCCCGAACAGTGTCCCGGCCCGGACAGAGGCTCAACCGGCCAGTGGCGCGCAGACAGCGCCGGTCGCGGCCCCAGCGGCCAAGGTGGCGTTGACGCCGGTGGCGACTCTCAACAAGAAGCCGAAGAATCACTACAGCATCCAGTTGATGGGGGCGAGCAACACCAAGGCGGTAGACAGCTTTGTGGCCGAGCATGGCTTGGCGGGCAAGGTGTGGGTCTACAAGACCCGCTTCCGTGGCAGTCCCTGGTATGTAGTGGTGCAGGGAGACTACGCCAGCAGTGCCCAGGCCAAGGCGGCCATTCGCAAGCTGTCGCCTGCCTTGCTCAAGGGACAACCCTGGCCCAAGTCATTCGCCCAGATACAAAAAGAATTGAAGCAATAGCCAGCCACCCGAGGAAGGGGGTAGAATCACCCCCCTTTTTTGGGCATAGCCTTGTCAACACCGGACTTCCATGAAAAAAACACGCGCGTTTTTAAAATGGGCCGGGGGAAAATACTCCCTGGTCGAAGAGATCGCCGAGCGTTTGCCGGCCGGGCGTGTGTTGCTGGAGCCCTTCGTCGGGGCCGGATCCGTGTTTCTCAACACGGATTACGACGCCTATGTGCTCAACGACATCAATCCGGATCTCATTGGCCTCTACAACCACCTCAAGCAGCAGCCGGACAGCTTCATCAGCGAGGCCCGCAAGCTGTTCGTGGCCGAGCACAACCACAAGACCGCCTATTATCGGCTGCGTACCCAGTTCAACCAGACCGCGGCCGGGTTTGAACGGGCTCAGTTGTTCCTGTTTTTGAATCGCCATGGTTTCAACGGCTTGTGCCGTTACAACAAGAAGGGGGGGTTCAACGTTCCCTTCGGTTCCTACAAGAAACCCTACTTCCCGGAGAAAGAGCTGTGGGCCTTTGCCGAGAAGGCGCAGAAGGCGACGTTCATTTGTGAAAGCTATGCCGACGCCATGGCCCGTGCAGAGGAAGACTGGGTGATCTACTGCGATCCGCCCTATGCCCCCCTCTCCACCACGGCGAGTTTCACCACCTATTCGGCAGGCGGTTTCACCCTGGACGATCAGGCGCTGCTGGCCAGGCTGGCTCGCCACACCGCCGCCCATAAAGGGGTGCCCGTGCTCATCAGCAACCATGACATCGAGTTGACCCGCGAGCTCTATCGTGGCGCCCGGCTCGACGAGATCCTGGTCAAGCGTACCATCAGCCGCAACGGCGGTGGTCGCAACAAGGTGGCCGAGCTGCTGGCGCTCTATCCGCCCGGCATCGAGCCCGAACAGGGCTATTATCCCGGTGAGGCGGAGCTGGTTGCCGTCGGCTGAGTGAACAACGGTCCCTGAGGGGGCCGTTGTCATTTCTGATGCTGCCGCTGGCATTCCGTGAGCCGCGCCTGGCATCGTGTGCCAGCCATGGTGCCGGAGCGGCGTGTTCTGTAGATGCGGGTCGTTTTCATCGCCCTTTTGCGATAAAATTGCGCCGTTTTTTCTGCCACGCTGCCAATGGATGACGCTGATGAAAGACTTTCTGATTGCCCCCTCTATCCTCTCCGCCGACTTTGCCCGTCTGGGTGAGGATGTGGCCAAGGTGCTGGCCGCCGGGGCCGACGTGGTCCATTTCGATGTGATGGACAACCATTATGTCCCCAACCTGACCATAGGCCCCATGGTCTGTCAGGCGCTGCGCGATTACGGCATCGAAGCGCTCATCGACGTGCACCTGATGGTCAAGCCGGTGGATCGCATCGTGCCTGATTTTGCCAAGGCCGGTGCCAGCCTGATCACCTTCCACCCGGAAGCCTCCGATCACGTGGATCGCACCCTGGGCCTCATCAAGGAGCAGGGTTGCCAGGCTGGTCTGGTGCTGAACCCCGCGACCCCGCTCACCTGCCTGGAGTACGTGATGGACAAGCTGGACGTGATCCTGCTGATGTCGGTCAACCCGGGCTTTGGCGGTCAGAGCTTCATCCCCGGCACCCTCGACAAGCTGCGCCAGGTGCGCCGCCTGATCGACGAGAGCGGCCGCGACATTCGCCTGGAAATCGATGGCGGGGTCAAGGTCGACAACATTCGCGAGATTGCCGAGGCGGGTGCCGACATGTTCGTGGCGGGCTCTGCCATCTTCGGCAAGCCGGATTACAAGGCGGTGATCGACCAGATGCGCGCGGAGCTTGCCCATGTCCGTCGCTGATCGCCCCTTTGACCTGGTGCTGTTCGATCTGGATGGCACCCTGATTGACAGCGCCCCGCAACTGGCGCTGGCGGTCAACCGTACCCTGGCGGAGCTGGGGTTGGCCGAGGCCGACGAGTCCGTGGTGCGTACCTGGGTCGGCAACGGCGCCGACAAGCTGATCCAGCGGGCTCTCGATTACCGCGACGCCCCGAAGCAGTTTGCCAAGGCCCGCCCCCTGTTCGATCGTCACTATCAGGCCTGTCTGCTGGAAGGCCTGGGGATGTATGAAGGGGTCGAGCAGAGCCTGCGTCGCCTGCAACGGCTCGGCTATCGCCAGGCCGTGGTGACCAACAAACCGAGTCACTTCGTGCAGCCCATTCTGGAGGCCCTCGGCATCAGCGACTGTTTCGCACTCTGGCTCGGGGGCAACTGCGTACCCGTCAAGAAGCCGAGCCCGGAGCCGCTGTTGCACGCCTGCCACGAGCTGGGTGTCAGCCCGTCCCGCACCCTGATGGTGGGGGATTCCGAAAATGACGTGCTGGCCGCCCAGGCCGCCGGCATGAAGGTGGTGGGGCTCACCTATGGCTACAACTATGGCCGCCCTATCGCAGACTCCCGCCCCGACTGGGTTTGCGAGCAGTTTGCCGAACTCGACGCCCTGCTGGTCTGATCCAGACCGGGCTGGCGGATAACAAGGATTACTACTCTGATGACTAAACCAATCGTATTGAGCGGTGCCCAACCCTCGGGCCAGCTGACCATCGGCAACTACATGGGAGCCCTGCGTCAGTGGGTCAGCATGCAGGATGACTTCGACTGCCTCTATTGCATCGTCGATCTGCACGCCATCACCACCCGCCAGGATCCGGCCGCCTTGCGCAAGGCGTGCCTCGACGCCGCCGCCCTCTATCTGGCGGTGGGCATCGACCCGGCCAAGAGCACCGTCTTCATCCAGTCCCACGTGCCCCAGCACGCCGAGCTCGGCTGGATCCTGAACTGCTACACCCAGATGGGCGAGCTGTCGCGCATGACCCAGTTCAAGGACAAGTCCGCCCGTTTCGAGAACAACGTCAACGTCGGCCTGTTCGGTTATCCGGTGCTGATGGCAGCCGACATTCTGCTTTATCAGGCCAATCAGGTGCCGGTTGGCAATGACCAGAAGCAGCATCTGGAGCTGACCCGCGACATCTGCACCCGCTTCAACAACCTCTATGGCGAAGTCTTCACCCTGCCGGAACCCTTCATTCCGACCGAAGGGGCCCGGGTGATGAGCCTGCAGGACCCGACCAAGAAGATGTCCAAGTCCGACGACAACGAGGCCAACTTCATCGGCTTGCTGGAAGATCCCAAGCAGATCGTCAAGAAGATCAAGCGGGCGATGACCGACTCCGACGAGCCGGCCGTGGTGCGTTTTGATCCCGAAAACAAGCCGGGGGTCTCCAATCTGCTGACCCTGATGTCCGGTGTGACCGGCCGCTCCATCCCGGAGCTGGAGCAGCACTTCGAAGGCAAGATGTACGGCCACCTCAAGAGTGAAACGGCCGATGCCGTGGTCGCCTTGCTGGAACCCATCCAGGCGCGCTTCCGCGAGCTGCGTCAGGATGAGGCCCATCTGCAGGCCATTTTGGCGGCTGGCGCACAAAAGGCGCGTGAAAGGGCTGAAAAAACCCTGATCAGCGTATATGATGTCGTCGGCTTCGTTCCTCGAGCCTGACATACTGGGAAGGTGTAGTAGAAGAGAGCTGGGTGGATGCCTGGCTTTCTTTGTTTTACACCTTCCGGTTTGTCGCAACCTCCCCAATGTCAAACACGGGCTTTGCCCCAAGAGAAAGCATGTCTGTCGAATCACAAACCCTGAGTGAAGAGTTGGGTGACAAGGGTCACTGGCTGCGCAAGTTTCGCAAGGCCAAGAGCCTCAATACCTTGCAGTTGATGGTCTCCAACGCCATCGACAAACACCACAAGACCCCGGCCATCGCGGCTGCCATCTATCTGGCCGAGTGCCAGCGGGAACGGGAACTGGAACAGGGCCGTTATCTGGACCGCTGAGGTCCGTTGCCAGCCCTTGCCAAGGTGACTCCTTCCCATCTGCCTGTCACGTCCTGTACCCTTTTCCCGGTCGCCTCCCGTCTCTTTTATCTTGCCATCCTGACATGGAGCGGCTGATGCTGCCCGGTCGGGGACAGGCCTACCGCCGGGTGGGGTCGACAGGCCCGGATCGCCATTGAAGAGCGAACAGACTGCACAGCAGGTGAGGTGATCGCCGGTTTATTAACGCAAAGAGACATGCCAGAATGCGCGGCGTTTGTCTGCCCGCCCTCGCAACGGGTTGTCCGCTCACCGTCTCTGTCTTATTCCCAGGGTGTTTGCATGCTGCTACTCATCGACAACTACGACTCCTTTACCTGGAACCTGGTGCAATACTTCGGCGCTCTGGGGCAAGAGGTGGTGGTCAGGCGCAACGATGAGCTGAGCCTGGAGGAGATAGCCCGGCTTGCCCCCCGCCATCTGGTGATCTCTCCCGGCCCCTGCACGCCAAACGAGGCGGGCATCTCTTTGGCCGCCATCTCCCGTTTTGCCGGCGAGATCCCCATCCTCGGCGTCTGTCTCGGCCATCAGTCCCTGGCACAGGCCTTTGGTGCCCGGGTGGTGCGTGCCCGTCAGGTGATGCACGGCAAGACTTCTCTCATCCGTCACAAAGGGGAGGGGGTGTTCAAGGGGATCAACAACCCGCTGCGGGTGACCCGCTATCATTCTCTGGTGGTGGAGGCGGCGTCGCTCCCCGACTGTTTTGAGGTCACCGCCTGGAGCGAACATGCCGACGGCAGCCAGGACGAGATCATGGGGCTGCGGCATAAAACGCTGGCGCTGGAGGGAGTGCAGTTCCATCCGGAGAGTATTCTGAGCGAACAGGGGCACCAGTTGCTGGCCAACTTTTTGGCCGTTTCCTGAAAAAATTGCGATGTCTGTCTCAAAACCGTCATGAGGCAAAAAAAAATTTCCCTGAGACTTTATTCACCCTCCTCCCTGTCCAAATTATCTCTTGCCAACACCCCCTGAGCCGTTATGCAATGCGGTTGCCTAAAATCTCAAAGGCAATCGAACATTGTTCCTTATAGGCGGTTAAGTTACAGACTTTTTACTTTTTTTCTGTGATAATTCCGCCACGTTTACACGGATTTAACTTTTGGGCGGTGGATTATTCTGCCGCGAGATAGCAGGAGAGCAATATGTCAGAGTTGTTGGCAGTGACACGTGAAGTGTTTGATGAAGTGATGGTTCCCAACTATGCGCCGGCCAAAATCATCCCGGTGCGCGGCGAGGGGTCACGTGTCTGGGATCAGGAAGGCCGCGAGTATGTGGATTTCGCGGGCGGGATCGCGGTCAATGGCCTGGGCCATTGCCATCCCAAACTGGTCGAGGCCCTGAAATCCCAGGGTGAGAAGCTGTGGCACCTCTCCAACGTGATGACCAACGAGCCGGCCCTGCGCCTGGCCAAGAAACTGGTCGCCGCCACCTTCGCCGAGAAGGTCTATTTCTGCAACTCCGGCGCCGAAGCGAACGAAGCGGCCCTCAAGCTGGCCCGCCGCTACGCCATCGAGAAGTTCGGGGCCCACAAGACCCAGATCATCGCCTTCCACCAGGGCTTCCACGGCCGTACCTTCTTTACCGTCAGCGTCGGCGGCCAGGCTGCCTACTCCGATGGCTTCGGTCCCAAGCCTGCCGACATCACCCACGTCGCCTACAACAACCTGGAGGAGCTGGCTGCCGTCATCTCCGACAACACCTGCGCCGTGGTGATGGAGCCGCTGCAGGGCGAGGGTGGCATCATCAGCCCCACCGACGAGTTTGCCAAGGGTGTGCGCGAGTTGTGCGACAAGCACAACGCCCTGCTGGTTTATGACGAGGTGCAATCCGGTGTCGGTCGAACCGGCGAGCTGTTTGCCTATATGGGCCTGGGCATCACCCCGGACATCCTCACCAGCGCCAAGGCGCTGGGCGGCGGCTTCCCCATCGGGGCCATGCTGACCACCACCGAGATCGCCTCCCACCTGAAAGTGGGCACTCACGGCTCCACCTACGGCGGCAACCCGCTGGCGTGTGCCGTGGCCGAGGCGGTGATCGACGTGGTCAACACCCCGGCAGTGCTGAGCGGCATCAAGCAGCGCGAGCAGCTGTTCCGCGAAGGGCTGGAAGCCATCAACGCCAAGTACCACTGCTTCAGCGAAGTGCGCGGCAAGGGCCTGCTGCTGGGCGCCGTGCTCAACGATGACTTCAAGGGCCGCTCCCGCGACTTCCTGCTCGCCTCCATCGACCAGGGCCTGATGGCGCTGGTTGCCGGTACCAATGTGGTGCGTTTTGCCCCCTCCCTGGTGATCCCGGAAGCGGACATCAAGGAAGGGCTGGCCCGGTTCGAGAAAGCGGTCGCTCAGGTGGTCAACGCCTGATCCAAATTGAGGTGGGGAGACCTCCCGGCAGGAGCCGGGACCCCACCTGTCGTCAATGAAAGGGAGTTGTCATTTATGTTGGTTATCCGTCCTATCGAGCAGCGCGACTTCGCCGGCCTCAAGACCTGTGCCATCGAATCCGGCACCGGCATGACATCCTTGCCGGTCAACGACGAGCTGCTGCAACGCAAGATCGATGCCTCGACCCAGACCTTCCTGGACAAGCCCGCTGGCAAGGGCGAGTGCCTCTATTTCTTCGTGGCCGAGGATCTGGAGACCGGGGAGATGGTCGGTACCTGCGCCATCGACGCGGCGGTCGGCCTGTCCCAGGCGTTCTACAACTATCACATCGGCAAGGTGGTGCACTCCTCTCCCAAGCTCGGCATCTACAATGTCGTGGAAACCCTCACCCTCTCCAACGACTACACCGGCAATTCCGAGCTCTGCACCCTGTTTCTGCGTGAATGCGCCCGCGAGGGGCTCAACGGCCGTCTGCTCTCCAAGCACCGTTTCCTGTTCATGGCCGAACACCCCGAGCTGTTTGACAGTACCGTCTTTGCCGAGATGCGTGGTGTCTCCGATGGCAACGGCCACAGCCCCTTCTACGAGTGGCTGCAAAAACATTTCTTCTCGATGGATTTTCCCACCGTCGACTATCTCACCGGTATCGGCAAGAAGCGCTTCATCGCCGAGCTGATGCCCAAGTACCCCATCTACGTCAATCTGCTGAGCAACGAGGCGCGCGCCGTCATCGGCAAGACCCACGAAAAGACCCGGCCTGCCCTCAAGATGCTGCAGGATGAGGGGTTCGTGAATCGCGGTTATGTCGACATCTTCGACGCCGGCCCCACCGTCGAGTGCGAGGTGAAGAACATTCGCAGCGTGCGCCGCAGCCAGAAGCTGGCGGTGCTGGTGGGTGAGCCCATCGGTGGCCATACCTACCTCATCTGCAACACCAGGTTCGAGCAATACCGCGCCTGCTACGGCAACATCCGGGTCGATCTGGACAAGCACGAAGCCATCATTCCACCCAAGATGGCGGCCGCCCTCAAGGTGGAAAATGGCGACATGGTGCGCGTCGTCGATCTGGATTGACCCGCCCCGCAGCACAGCATTGAGACAGGCTGCCGAGGCGGCCTGCGTACCCACAGGGAGTGAATTGATGATGTCTTTAGTCCAGTTTATCGATGGCCAGTGGTTGGCCGGTGAAGGCAAGCCGTTCGAATCCATCGACCCGGCCAAAAACGAGGTGATCTGGCGTGGTGAGGCGGCAAGCCAGTCCCAGGTGGATGCGGCCGTCAAGGCGGCCCGCACGGCCTTCTACCATTGGTCCGATCTGGCCCTTGAAGAGCGCCTTGCCATCGTGCGCCGCTATGCCGACCTGCTCGGCGAGCACAAGGAGGCGCTGGCCCTGACCATCGCCCGTGAAACCGGCAAGCCCCTGTGGGAGACCCGCACTGAAGTGGCGGCCATGCAGGGCAAGATTGCCATCTCCATCCGTGCCCATGACGAGCGTACCGGCACGGTGGAAAACCCCATGCCGGGCGCCAAGGCGTTCGTGCGCCACAAGCCCCATGGCGTCGTGGCCGTGTTCGGCCCCTACAACTTCCCGGGCCACCTGCCCAACGGCCACATTGTGCCAGCGCTCATCGCCGGCAATGCGGTCGTGTTCAAGCCTTCCGAGCTGACCCCCATGGTGGCTGAAGCCATGGTCAAGGTGTGGCAGGAGGCGGGGCTGCCCAAGGGGGTGCTCAACCTGGTGCAGGGGGAGGTCGACACCGGCAAGGCGCTGGCGGGCAATACGGACATCGACGGCCTCTTCTTCACCGGCTCCTCCCGTACCGGCCACTTCCTGCATCAGCAGTTTGCCGGCCAGCCGGGCAAGATCCTGGCACTGGAGATGGGTGGCAACAACCCGCTGATCGTGAAAGATGTGAGCGACATCGACGGCGCCGTCCATGCCATCGTGCAGTCCGCCTTCATTACCTCCGGCCAGCGCTGCACCTGCTCGCGCCGTCTGTTTGTCGAGCGCGGCGAGCGGGGCGATGCCCTGGTCAAGCGCCTGGTGGAGGTGGTCGGCCAGATCAAGGTCGGCCTCTATGACGCCGCCGAGCAGCCGTTCATGGGCGCCATGATCAGCGAGAAGGCCGCCCTCGGCATGGTCGAGGCGCAAGCCAACCTGCAGCGCCTCGGTGGCGAAAGCCTGCTTGCCCTCAAGCACCTGGAAGCGGGCACCGGCTTTGTCTCCCCGGGCATCATCGACGTGACGGCAGTCGCGGCCCTGCCAGATGAGGAGTACTTCGGCCCGCTGCTGCAGCTCATTCGCTACGACGACTTCGATGCGGCCATCGAGAAGGCGAACGCCACCAGTTTCGGTCTCTCGGCCGGCCTGCTCGGTGACAACGAAGCGGACTGGAACCACTTCTTCAAGCGCATCCGTGCCGGTATCGTCAACTGGAACAAGCCCATTACCGGTGCTTCCAGTGCCGCCCCCTTCGGCGGCATCGGTGCCTCCGGCAACCACAGAGCGAGCGCCTACTACGCCGCCGACTACTGTGCTTACCCGGTCGCCTCCGTCGAAGACAGCAAGGCTGCTATGCCGGATCAGCTGTCTCCCGGCCTGACCTTCTGATAACAAGAAAATAAAAGAGGGGCACCCAGAGGTGCCCCTGTCTGTACCCGCAATCAAAGGAAAGAGAGATGCAAAAGGATATCGACACCCTGTTTGGCCATCTGTGGGACAACTACATTCAAGTCACTCCCAGTGCCCACAAGGTACATCAACTGCTGGGGGGCGGTGCGCCCATCATCAATGATCACGTGGCATTCCGTACCTACAACCTGCCCAAGCTCGGCCTCGAGAAGCTGGCGGCCCACTTCCGTGCCCTGGGGTACGAGGAGAAGGGGGAGTACGTGTTCAAGGCCAAGAAGCTCTATGCCAAGCACTTCGAACACGCGGACCCGGACGCACCCAAGGTGTTCATCAGCGAACTGAAGGTGGAAGAGCTCTCCGAGACGGCCCAGGCCATCATCCACAAGCTGGTGGATCAGGTGCCCGATCACCTGACCGATACAGCGGCCTTCCTCTATGCCGGCGCGCCCTGGCAGGTCTCCCACACCGACTACCAGACTCTGCTGGCGGAGAGCGAGTACGCGGCCTGGATGGCGGCCTGGGGCTACCGTGCCAACCACTTCACCGTCAACATCAACCGCCTGGCCGACTTCGACACCATCGAGCAGGTCAACGCCGCGCTCAAGGCGGCGGGCTTCGTGCTCAACACCGTCGGTGGCGAGGTGAAGGGGGATCCCGAGGTGATGCTGGAGCAATCTTCCACCATGGCGGACAAGGCCGAGGTGGCCTTCAGCGACGGCGTGCGCGCCATCCCGAGCTGCTTCTACGAATTCGCCCTGCGCTACCCCCAGGCGGACGGCGTGCTCTACCCGGGCTTCGTCGAGGCCTCGGCCGACAAGATCTTTGAATCCACCAACGCCATGTAATCAGGCCATGTAGCCCGGCCCAAGTGGTTGAATTACCAAGAAACGCCTCCATTCGGAGGCGTTTTTGCTGACATGATGGCTATCCAATTCATCCCGATTTGACGACCCGAAAGGCTTCTAAATTCTCCTTATCAGAGTGTTGTGTATCCAATAAATGTAATAGGAGGCCTTGATGATCTCAGCGAAAAAAATACTACAAATTCACCGATGTATTGCGCGTTGGTTGGAGAAAGAGCCTCCAACTAAATTTCATATGCGCCGTGTGGTACAGATCCTGGACTGGGTTAGTCTACTGGTCACGCAAGATCAAATCAGAGAGGGCTATGAGCCCTGTGTTTTTTCCAGAGCAGCCGAGCTATTTTATCTTATTACCTCGGAACGGCCATTTCGCCATAATAATGTTCTGACTGCTCTATGTGCGGCTGAGTGGTGGCTCAGACGCAATGGAGTTGACCTTGAAGATCTATCGCTGGATGATCTACAAGTACTCACTGAAAAAGTAAATGATGATTATCGAGGCTCACTCTTCTCGGCTTGTAACGACTTTGCAATGGATTATCGATTTTGGTTTGCTATGCATAGTAAACCAAAGTCTGACCATAGCATTGGGATAAACGATACAATAAGGTCCATGAGTCTCACCTTTGCCGAGATAAACTGAGAACTTATATCATCATAAAATTACTTGTTTGTAATAACTGACACATAAAATTTTTCTGTAAGGAGCCAAAATGAGAGCCGTCTCTTCCCGTGCGTTGAGGCATCAGCGTCGTCATCGAAAAAATCGAATAAAAATAGGAAGTCGAAATGAAGCCAATCAACTAAATGTTGTGTTTTTTACTGGTGCTGGTTTGTCTGCCGAGAGTGCTATACCCACCTTCAGAGGTGGGGATGGGCTCTGGCAGCAGAGTGATAATATTCAATACTCTCAAGTAAGTTGCTTGGAAACCGATCTGGATAAATTCTTATCCTTTCACAACCAACGGCGAAGGGCTATGTTGAGAGCATTTCCTTCACAGGCTCATTACTTGATGGCCGAGCTACAACAGAGATATAACGTCAGGTTCATCACCCAGAATATTGATGATCTTCACGAAAGGGCTGGTGGCCACAGTGTTATTCATCTGCACGGTTCTATTCAGTTTATGGTGCCAAAAGGATTTCGTCACCAAAAATATCGCCTACCATGGCATAAAGATATTAATGTGGGCGACCGTTGTCTTCGTACTGGATCGCAGTTGCGTCCCGATATTGTCTTGTTTGGAGAAACAATTTATGACTACCTGCAGGCTCGTCGTTGGCTATGCGAGGCTGATATCGTGGTCATTGTCGGCACCAGCCTACTGGTTGAACCCGCTAGCTCTTTACTGGGTAACATTAATCCTATGGCCAAAGTCTATTACATCAATCCCGAATCGTGGTCATCATCTCTTCTACCATTTCCAGGCAAGCAGATCATTGAACGAGCCACTGATGGAATGGATCGCCTGTTGAATGAAATAAGCAATAGTTGATAATGATGTTGATACAGTTCAAATGGTTTTACTAAATAGCTGTTCCGAATAGTAGATCACCGGAGGAAGGGAACTCAGTCCAGTTTGTGCGATCTGATTAGTCGCTAAACAAAACAAGCCACACCCAAAGGACTGAGTTGATGCCTATCCTACCACCTCTGCCACGACCACAACGGCGCCGCATTCACAAAATCATCCATGCCACCCGTGATAAAGGACATGCTCGTCGCTTGATGGCCATCTTGCTGTTACATGAAGGACGCACGATCACCGATGTTCATCACCTTACCGGCGCTGCGCGCTCGACCATCGGTCGTTGGCTTCGGTGGTATCGAGATGAAGGCATAGATGCGCTAGAAGCCTTACCGGCTGGCCGTGCCCCAGTCTTACCTATCGCCAAGATTGTCACCCTACTGGTGCTGCTCATGCAGTTTTCTCCGCAAGATTTTGGTTATCAGCGCAGCCGTTGGTGTACTGAACTATTGGCTATAAAAATCAATCGGTTAACAGGGCTCAATGTGGCAGCCTCCACGCTCCGCCGATGGTTACCTCGTATGGGCATTGTCTGGCGCAGGCCCGTGCCGACCTTGCGGATAAAAGACCCAGCCTATCAGGAAAAAATGGCGAATATCGACGCCGCGCTGGCCCGCTGTGATGCCGATAATCCGGTGTTTTATGAGGATGAAGTCGATATAGACCTCAATCCCAAATTAGGAGCCGACTGGATGTTCAGAGCGCAGCAAAAGCGGGTTGTCACACCGGGGCAGAATGCCAAGCATTATCTGGCAGGCGTTCTCCACGCAGGCAACGGAAGGGTACTTTACGTCAGCGGGATCAAGAAAAACTCATCGCTGTTTATTGCCATGCTGGAAAAGCTGCGCCACCACTACCGACGAGCCAAAACCATCACGTTGATCCTCGATAACTACATCATTCACAAAAGCAAACAGACCGAGCGATGGTTGAAGAAGAATCCCAAGTTCTGCCTGGTGTTCCAGCCAGTTTACAGCCCTTGGGTTAATCACATAGAACGGCTATGGCACAAGTTACATGAAACCATCACGCGCAATCATCAATGCAGAGGGATGGCAAACCTGCTGGCCCGAGTGAAACACTTCATGGATACCGTGTCTCCTTTCCCGGGGAATGGCTATGGCACAGCGAAGGTGTAGCACTATTGGGATCAGTTATTTA